>CAJQQR010000014.1 GCA_905480545.1 uncultured Pirellulaceae bacterium | reverse complement strand
TTTCCTTAACCCGCACGAAACAGCAACTTCGTTTCTGCCGAATCAACCTTTTCGTGTTTCGTTCAACGGCTACGTCAAATTAAAACTTAAAGAGTCCTACACTTTTACATTCGAGGGATTTGGCTCGGCAAAACTAGCCATAACGACGAAGAAGTTTTGCTTGAGACCGGTGAACTGGGAACAAACAAATCACAGCCAATTCAACTGGTCAAAGGCTATAACAAGTTCGAACTTTCTTACGAGCCTCCGGCGCAAGGACCTAAAAAAATCCGCGTCTACTGGGAGAACGATTCGATTCAGCGGGAACCGATTCCACCAACCAGTTTTTATGCGGTTGGACGTGACGAGCAGTATCTAATGTCATCCTTGGTTGAAAACGGACGCGATCTCGTTACCAGTCGCAATTGCCTGAAGTGTCACTCAAGTGGTGCTGAGGTGCATTCGGTGTTTACATCGCGAGATGCTCCTGAGCTAAGCTCCGTTGGAAATCGCTTGAATCAAGATTGGATTCACCAGTGGCTGTTGTCACCCTCAACCATTCGCAGTGACGCCACCATGCCGCACTTGTTCGACAAATCCGATGAATCGAAACAAATGGCGGCCAATATTTCGTCGTACCTTTCTACTTTGAAGAAAGGCGACGTTGAAAGCTTGCAAACAGAAAACGGTGATATCGAAACGGGAGGCGATGCGTTTGAGAATCTTGGTTGCATTGGATGCCACAGATTTACGCCAGCTTCCGAAGAAGATGAATACGACCGCGTATCACTTCATTTTGCCAATTCAAAATTTAAGAATGGCCAGCTTTCGAGTTTTTTAATGAATTCGCGAGCTCACTATAAGTGGTCTCGGATGCCGCAATTTAAGCTAACGCAAAAAGTCTCGAACGACTTGGCCGCATACATTCGAGATTCCGCTAAAGGTCAAGCTGTCGAAGGCGGACGAAAGATTCAGGGCGATGTCGAACTGGGAAAAAAGCAATTCGTTTCCATAGGCTGCGTTAACTGTCATGAAGTCGATCAGCTGAAAAGCGATCGCGTCAAAACCGCGTTGTTCACCAATTCAGACCGTGGATGCCTATCTGATTCTCCCCAGCAAGGCATCCCAAAACACTCGTTTTCCGATAGCGAATTAAAGTCGGTTCGGGCATTTGTCGAATCCAAGAATCAGAATTCGCTAACCAACTTTAGCTCAACTGAATTTACCCAACATCAAATCAAAACGCTTCGCTGCACGACGTGCCACGATCTTGATGACGGGCAAGCGACTTTGCCGTACATCATTGAAGAGGAAGGTGTCGTCGGATTGCCACCCAACCGAGTTCCAATGTTGACTTACGCAGGCGAGAAATTGTTAACCGATTGGTCGTCAAAGTTATTGACCGGAAAACTGAAATATCGCGTACGTGAACACTTCCGAGTCCAAATGCCGGGGTTTCCAACGCGGGGCGCGGCCATTGCCGAAGGGCTTGCTGCGACGCATGGATTTGCGGGCAACGAGAATACCGAAACCATTGCGGACGAACGCTCGATCGAATTGGGGAAACAAGTCGCTGCGATGGAAACCGGTTTATCGTGTAACCGCTGCCATGCAATTGCTGACAAAAAACCGAATGCCGCGTTTGATGCTCAAAGCACCAATTTGATCTACGCCGCCACCCGTTTACGAAAAGAATATTATTTACGCTGGATGGCCAATCCCCTGCGAGTCGACAAGCAAACGAAGATGCCTCGGTTTTCCGAGGACGGAAAGTCAACGTCGTTAAAGTCGGTCCTCGACGGCGACGCGAAAAAGCAGTTTGATGCGTTGTGGCATTATTTGAATTCGATTCAAAAGTGATGCAGAGGCAGTACAGGATCGGAAACGCGGAGTGGCGGGCAAAAGTTTTTTTGACAGGATGGACAGGATAATCAGGGTCGCATGACCGATTTTGAGTCACGAAGTGACGGCATTGGTATCGCAAAGATTGAGTTGCCCCGTACTTCGGATCTGTGCACGTTGATCATCTACCGCGAATGGACGCCAATACACGCCAATAAAAATACCGGAAAAAAATCTGACAGGATAATCAGGATCGCATTACCGATTTTGAGTCACGAAGTGACGGCAGTCTAAAGCCATGGACGTAAGTCCATGGTTTGGACAAAACACCAACACGAGTCACAAAGTGACGGCATGAGAGAGACCAGAATCGATAGAAGAGAAAAGATTAAACCCTTGGACACGATCAACATCTGTGACTGCTCCTTGGTCAGAGCCCGATCGCAGACTTCCCCATTGGAATCGTCCCGAAATAGTCTCCGTACGACGAACATCCTTTTCCGTCGTGCAACCTGTTTTCGTTTGGTGTCTGATAAACGGCCATCGGCTAAATTGTGCCTCACTTCCTTGGCGGACTCACAGTGGCTTGATAAAACCATGGAATGAATATTTCAAACGTCGGTTCACTTCTATCTCAATCTGCAAAACGCAATCCTGATCAAATTGCGGTCGCGGCTGCTACAAACAAACGCCTGAACGCCAAACGGGTTTACGACGAGATTACTTTTCGGCAACTGGACAACAACACCAATCGCATTGCGGCGGGCTTGATCGCAGCGGGTGCTCGGCCAGGCATGAGGCTTGCACTGTTGGTCAAACCGGGCGTCAATTTTATCAAGCTGGTGTTTGCCATGTTCAAGGCAAACGTTGTGACGATCTTGATCGATCCGGGAATGGGTCGAAAAAACATGATTCGCTGTTTGAGCGAGGCCGAGCCCGAAGGTTTTGTTGCGATCCCGATGGCTCAAGCGATTCGCTGTTTGATGCGAAGTCGTTTCCCAAAAGCTGACTTTAACGTGACCGTTGGCAGACGATACTTTTGGGGTGGAACAACACTTTCGCAAGTCGAGAGACTTGGCGACGAAAGCCAAAAACAGAATGGTGAATTCAAAACAGAAAATTCTCCTGAGGATTCTGCCGCGATCATATTCACGACCGGAAGCACCGGACCGCCGAAGGGAGTCCTCTATCAGCACAAGAACTTTGTCAAACAAGCGGAAGAAATCCGCGATTACTACCAGATCCAACCAGGAGGCGTCGACATTTCGGGCTTTCCGTTGTTTGCGTTATTTAACGCTGGCATGGGAATGACGACGATCGTTCCGAAAATGGATTTCACCAAACCAGCTGAGGTCGATCCGCAAGAAATTATCGATGCCGTCAACGATTGGCAAGCGACCCAGTCGTTTGGCTCCCCTGCCCTTTGGACGACCGTCGGCCGATACTGCGAAGAAAACAACGTAAGGCTGCCGACGTTGAAGCGAGTGTTGACGGCGGGTGCTCCCGTTCCACCGCATGTGCTTCGACGATTGAAATCGATCGTCGCGGATGACGGCGATATTTTCACGCCCTATGGAGCGACCGAATCGTTGCCGGTTGCATCGAT
>CAJQQR010000013.1 GCA_905480545.1 uncultured Pirellulaceae bacterium | reverse complement strand
CGAAAAGCGTTGTTTTTGGGAATTTCAAAATAAAACGACTTTAACGATTAAACTTTTGCTTCGCGATCTGACGAATATAACAGCATCACGGAATTTCACGCTTGATAGCGTATTTATTGTCATGGAGGTTTCGAAATGCGTCGGCTTATCCTCGCCACGCTTTTGGGCATTTTGATCAGCTCAAACGTCGGATGTTTTTTACCCGCTTACTCAGCTGATCCAGCCCGTCGAGCAAGACAATTGATTTTCACCTCGGAGAACCTTCGGGGCATTACGGACGAATGGGAGAGGTTCTGGTTCTTAGACCAACCAGATCATCAAAAACCATTACATGTCCACGGTGGCCTTATTTAGTAACGGTTTGAAGGAACGGCTTGATTTTATCGCATCTTGAGAAAGGGACGATTTGGTTTCAGCTTCACGACAAACCGCCAACGATATGGATATCTCCGGCAAGTGGCTCGTTCAGAACTAGGTTCTGAACGTGTTGGAATCAATTTCAGGCAAGTAGAACCAATTGGTTGACGGCTCATCTTTCAAGGATGAAAGATGTTGCCGCTTTCCATTGCGCAATGTTGCTACGGGATTCCCGAGGCCCAAATGGCCTTTGGAGTTTTTGGGAGTGCTGTTGGCGCGATTCGCTGCATGAAGTCTGCTTTTCAATCACGCGTCCCTGCCAAATGTTGCGTTTCAGACGAATCGTTACATCTGGGATGATATGTCCGGATTTGAATAATCAAGCGCGTTGCGTTAGTCAGCCAATGATCGCGGTGCGCGGTTTTAGATTGGTTGTTTTCATTGCGTGGATTTTCAATGCCAGGGTGCTTGTGATTTTGCCGTTTTGCACGCATAGTTGAATCAGGAGTTTGGTGGAGCTACCGAACCCCAGATTGGTTATAAGAAATTCTTTAGACGTCGCTTCGACGCGAATAAAACGGAACATCATGCGAGTACTTTCGGGCATCCAACCGACCGGACGGTTTCATTGGGGCAATTATTTTGGCGCAATTCGCCAGTACATTGACCTTCAAAATGAAGATGAAAGCTATTACTTCATTGCTAATCTGCATTCGTTGACGACGATTGACGACAAGCAAAAGCTCGCTGATCTAACGATGGACGCTGCGCTTGATTTGCTCGCACTAGGGCTCGATCCAACGAAGGCGATTTTATTCAATCAATCGGATGTTCCTGAAGTGTCGGAACTGTGTTGGCTGCTAATGACGCAGACTCCGATGGGGCTTTTGGAACGATGCGTTTCCTATAAAGACAAGATCGCCAAAGGAATTTCGTCGAATGCTGGGTTGTTCACCTATCCGGTCCTCATGTCAGCTGACATTTTGGCCTATGACTCGAATGTTGTTCCGGTTGGACAGGACCAGGTGCAGCACATCGAAGTCTGTCGCGATATTGCCCGCAGTTTCAATCACAAGTACGGAGAAGTATTTGTTCTTCCCGAACCCAAAGTGTTAGAGTCTGCTGCCAAAGTCCCCGGCACAGATGGTGAAAAAATGTCAAAGAGCTATGACAATACGATCGAGATTTTCGAGGAACCGGGAAAGTTAAAGAAAAAGGTTATGCGCATTTCAACGGACTCACGACCGATGGAAGATGCTAAAGAGCCAGACACCGATCCGATCTACCAACTTTTCAGTTTGTTTGCGGCGGATGAACAGCGAGAGCAAATGGCAACGCTTTATCGAACAGGCGGATTTGGCTATGGCGAAGTCAAAAAGCAGTTATTAGAAGTCGCGAGTGACTATTTCGCCGACGCTCGGCAGCGTCGAACTGAACTTGCGGCAGATATGGAGTACGTCCGAGATATACTTGCTGCTGGTGCGGCAAAGGCTCGAAAGAAGTCAGGCGAAGTGTTGCTGCGCGCACAGGAAGCATGTGGTGTAAAGTAACTCCGTTTGGAAACGGTAGGACATCGGGCATGTTTGAGAAAACGAGTCGTTTTAAAATCTTGGGCCCACGCGGAGAAAACGTATGAACGTGTTTGGGATCGGTACCGACATTACGGAAACATCTCGTATTGAGGATATGATCAACAAGCATGCCGAGATATTTCTGGATCGCGTTTACACCTTGGCGGAACAGGAGTATTGCGGAATCAGAAAAGCCGCTGGACAGCATTACGCTGGTCGATGGGCTGCGAAAGAAGCCATTCTAAAATCGATGGGAACCGGATGGGCCAAAGGTATCCATTGGACGGATATTGAAATCATCAACAAGATGGGCGGTGCTCCGCAAGTCTTTCTGCATCGCGAAGCACGTTCGGTTTGCGATCAAAAGGGGATTGGCGAAATCTTGATCAGCATTTCGCATTGCAAAGAGTACGCGACGGCTTTTGCAACGGCCCTTTTCAAAAAGGACGATTCGTAGCGTGGGCCAGGCTCCCGCCTGTTTACCGTTTATCAACGCTGAAGTTTCACGCTCTGACGAGTGTGCTAACGTTTCGGGTGTGACTTGCTTGGCTACGAAGTGATTCAACCTTGACGATGATCTGCCCGGATTAATGGGGACCCGGTTTTCATCCTATTTACGTTATTGTTTTTTGATCAATTTTGCCTAAGTTGAGTTTGGCGCATGAAAAAACGACGCCGAAACGTCGTTTGATGTTTTTAACGCGAGACTCTCAAGCCTATTTGATTTCGGAAAGCTCTACCAGGAAATGTAATGTTGAATTCGCGGGAATCAATCCGTTGCCGACGCCTCTGGCACCGTAACCCAGTTTAGCGGGTATTTCCAGTTCGATCATTCCGCCTTTGCCAATTAGCTGCAAGCCTTCGGTCCAGCCTTTGATCACGCCGGTTAGTGGAAACGAAATTTTTTCATTACGACGATAGGAACTATCGAAGATCTTTTTATTGTCGAGCCAGCCCTTGTAGTGGACTGTGACTGTGTCTGTTGCTTTAGGTTTTGCTTTATCCGACTTTCTCAGGATGCGGTACTTTAAGCCAGATTCCGTCGTCTTGAATTTCGAATCGGCGGTGGCGTCGATTTTACCGGGAGCCGTTTTTTCCATTTTATCTACAGGACCAGTCGTCAGTTTTTGGGTTTGCTCTTTTTGAGCGATACCAACGTTGCAAAATAGTAATGCGACCAGTAGGGCGAGCGTTCGGGTGGGCATTTAATCCTCTTGGCTGTAATAGTGTTAAGCGGTTTCCTTTGGACAATCACAACTATTGTCCAAACCATTATTTTGAATGAATTACCGTTGGATTGCCATTTCAATTTATCGTGTTGTTCGATTTTGTGTTGAGAATTATTGAAGCACATCGATAGTTGGGGCTTTGATCGGAATTTTGCGCACGAAAAAAGGCGACAACCGAAATGGGTGTCGCCATGATTATTGAGTCGATTGGGTTTCCCTTAATGCACCGCGATCAAACAGTTTTGGGAACTACTTATTTGGGAATTCGTAATTTTCATTGGTGACATCAAAGTCTTTGTCGGTGAGACCAACATTGATTTTTAGATCCGCCATCACATACTGTTCTTCCAAAACAGGTTCTCCACCCGGTTCTTTGGGCCAAGTCCAAGCAGCGTAGCTGATTGGAACATTTAATTCGTCATCGATGTAGATTTTCGCGATGTGGAATTCGAAATGCTTTCGCTCAACAGGATGAATGATTTCGATCAAGGTGCAATCGCGTCCGTTCAGTTTTGTTGACCGATCAATTTTTACTTCGCATTCGGCATGCTTTCGATCGCGTTCTCCCTTTTCAATCATCCGCAATAACAAAACTTCTAGGCCAACCTCTGTAATGGGATAGCGATTTCCCCGCATCGCAAAAAAACCGTTAGGATCAAGGTCTAGCTGCTTGTTGCCAATGAAAGTGTACTCGTGAACGGTTAAACGGTCATTGTTGCGTCCTTTTTGCCAGATGACCTCTCGTCCACTCATTTCTTTCGGTTCTAGGAATTTGACGTATACACTCGCGGGCGATTGCTCTTCACCCTCGGCAAAATCATTGTGGCGCAACTTGCTTTCAATAATTTCTTTGGGAAGTAGTTTTTTGCCGATACGTTCTTGCTTGTGTAGCGTAGTGGTGAAATCCTTAATATGAGATCGTAGGTGTTTCAGTCCTCGTCGCGCTACCACGAGGGCAGGATCCAATGGATGCTCTGCTTTTTCTGGCGGATGGTCATTGAAGTAGTTGGTGATGACGTTTGGGTTTTTTAATTTTGATTCCAAATTCACGACGCTATTTGGCGAATCCGATTGGTCATCGATGACGATGCTCATCGATTTTCCAGTGTTGTCGATGTCGGGGCGTTTTTCCGCGTTGATTGCCATCGCCCAGATGACGCCGCCTGCTAGACCCGCGGCTAAAATGCTTCCAATGAGGAGTTTCGTTTTCCAAGTGACTCCGCTAACGTTTTCTACCGAAGCGACAGAAGTGGGGTCGGTCCCTGGTTTTATGAATTTTTCGTCCATTAAATCCGTTAATCTAAGATCAGCACTCATTACTTTTACTCCGCATTATTGTTTTTGAAAACGGTTTCTGACGCCAGAACGATTTGGTGGTTTTTTGGACATCGATCCCGAATCAGAGCCAAAACGCCGCTATCTTTCGAAAAAAGTGATGCTGACGCAGCCAGATATTCTTTCGCCAAGTCAAATCCGCGATTGGGGGATTGGACGAGTCTCGCCTCTCTTTTATCGGCAATCGGTACCGTGTTTTCGTGTTTTCAAGTTTTTTTCTTTGGCGACTCGACGTTTTTTTCGGCGGTCATGTCATCGATTGGTTACGATCTTGCGATGCAAAGCATTTGGAAAAGTTGTCGTGAAATGAACAGAATTCCCAATCGATACTGCTTCGCACTGAAGCTGTCGATTTGCGTGGCAGCTTGATTCTCCTACCCGGATCAACTGAATTTCTGTTTCAACCGATATCTTTTTCCTAAACCCTTGCGATCCCCTATCGGTTGAAGAAATAATTAGGGTAAGCGGAACCAGTGCTCGCGGAGTTTGAGTCCGGCATTTGCAAACTCGAATTTTAAAACCGCAACTCACAAACTATTGACGTCCCGCGTTTTGATCACCCCCCAAGAGAATGTTTTTTGATGAGCTTAAAAGTATCGAAATACGCTGCGTCGATCGCAGCACTGTTAATGTTGTCCGCGATAGCCAATGGGCAAAAACCTGAGTCTGAACCGTTTGGTAAAACGAAAGACGGTACGGCCGTTGAAGTTTACACGTTGAAAAGCAGCAAGGGGCTTGTGGCCAAGATCATGACTCGCGGTGCGACGTTGACTGAATTGCATTTGCCCGACAAGGACGGAACGATCGCGGATTGTATCCTCGGTTGGGATGACGTTGCGGGTTACGAATCGGAAGATAACCAGTATTTCGGATGCACGACTGGTCGCGTTTGCAATCGAATCGCTAAAGGCAAGTTCACGCTGGACGGAAAAGAGTACACGCTGGCGATCAACAATGATCTGAATCATCTGCATGGCGGTGTGGAAAAGAGTCTGGACAAAGTTGTTTGGACGGCCAAAACCTGGGGGGGAGAGAAGGCTTCCGGGGTGACGTTTACCTACAAGAGCCCAGATGGTGAAGAAGGCTATCCGGGGAATTTAACCGTCTCGGTTACCTACAGCGTTCCTCGTGATAAAAACAATCTCTCAATCTCTTACAAGGCCACCACGGACCAGGCAACGCCAGTCAACTTGACTAACCATGCGTACTTTAATCTGTCGGGCGCGGGTAGCAAAACGGTTTTGAATCATGCGTTACTCGTTAATGCTGAATCGTACACACCAAACGATGAAACTTTGATTCCAACCGGGAAAATTGAGTCTGTCGAAGGAACCGATCTGGATTTTCGTAAATTCACTCGCATTGCAAAACGTGTTAAAAACTTCGACGAGAAGCCGGAAATCGGGTACGACCACAATTTCGTTTTAAAGCCAAAGCCGGAAGGCAAGAAGATGGTTTTTGCCGCAGCTTTGCGTGATGCTAAGTCAGGCCGGCAAATGCGAATCATGACAAGTGAGCCAGGGATTCAGTTTTATTCCGGGAACTTTCTCAAAGGGCAAGTAGGAAAAGATGGAAAAACGTACGCCCACCGAAGTGCCCTATGCCTGGAAACGCAACATTTTCCAGATTCGATCAACCATGAAAACTTCCCAACAACGGTTTTGAAACCGGGTGAAGAGTTTACATCGCAATCGGTTTATCAATTCTCCACATTTGTGCCCAGAAAGAACGCCGGCAAAGCGAAGGGCAAGAAGTCGGAATCGAAGAACGATGAAAAGTGAGCGATGAAAAGTGATTGAGTCCCGTTCGATGATCGCAGAACCGTCTTCCGACTTTGCGATAAAGCACGATCTGACAAAAAGCACGATGGCGCATCGTGCTTTTTTTGCATCTTGGGGAAATTACCGTCTGCGGGGCGATTTTAGGCAGGTTCTTTCATTCGGGTGGATTTGGTCAATCAAGCTAACGCCCAATGGTGTCCTTCGTTGTTTCTCGTTGTTGCAAAACCGTCCACGAAACGGTCAACCACGGTGTGTTTTGTTGTGAAACCGCCCAAATTTGAACTTATCGGGCAAGCTAACCGACACATAAATTCAGGTTGGTGGTTAAACGGCCTGCGTTGTTTTTTTTGGATCAACGTGTGATGAGCTCAAACAGGGCGGTTTTTCAACAAATTGCTTTCACTGTCGGGGGAAGTTGCTGGTTGGTAGAATGAGAACAGTCCCTTAAACATCCGAATAAAAAGAAGCCCTATGTATTTTCGTCTTGCGAAACGCCTTTTGATGGAAACTGACAAACGCTTGCTCTGGAAATTGTTCTGGAATATGGGTGTCAAGGGGCTTCGTTCGGTGATGAAGCACAAGTCACGATTGAAGAAAGGCGAATTCTTTCCGCCTTATCTTTACATTTCGATCATCAACAGTTGTAATCTCCGTTGCCAGGGTTGCTGGGTCGACGTGGCCCATAAACAGCACAAAATCGAGTTTGACGCCTTAAACAAGATGGTGAACGAGGCCAAATCGATGGGCAATTCGTTTTTCGGGTTGCTTGGCGGAGAGCCGTTTATGCACAAGGAGATGTTGGACTTTATAGCGGAGCATCGCGACGTCTATTTTCAGGTGTTCACCAATGGTCAGTTCATCACCGATGAGGTCGCTAAAACGTTGCGTAAGCTTGGCAATGTGACGCCGCTGATCAGTATCGAAGGAACCGAGATTGTTTCCGATGAGCGACGTCGCGGAATGAAGGGCAATGTCTTCAACGAAACGATGCAGGGCGTTCAAAACTGTTTAAACAACAAAGTTCTCACCGGTGTTTGCACCAGTCTTTGCCAAACCAACTTTGACGACCTGCTGCAAGAATCATGGGTCGACAAGTTGGTTAAGATGGGCGTGATGTATTGCTGGTTTCATATCTACCGTCCGGTCGGTCCAGAATCGAATCCGGATTTAGCTTTGACGCCCGAGCAACAGCGAAAGGCGCGTCAGTTTGTCGTTGACATGCGTTGCAAGAAACCGATCTTTATCATTGATGCCTACTACGATGCCGATGGAAAAGCTTTATGCCCGGCAGCGACGGGTTTTACGCATCACATCAATCCGTGGGGCGATATCGAGCCATGTCCGATTGTGCAGTTTGCCAAAGAGTCGATCCACGAAGATCGATCGTTAAAAGAGACTTTTAACGAATCTGCGTTTCTCCGTGATTTCCGAGAAACTGCGGCCAGTAGTACTCGCGGTTGTATTGTTCTTGAGCGTCCAGATCTGATTGCGGAATTAGCCGAGCGGCATGGTGCAAAAGACTCGACCGCGCGCGGGACGTATATGGACGAGGTTAACGCCATGATTCCTCGTCGAAGTCAGTACCATCCGGATATGGATCCCATTCCTGAAAAATCATGGGCGTACAAATTCGCTAAGAAGTTCGCTTTCCATGAATATGGTGTTTACAAAAAGAACTTCGAGGATGGGCGAAATTGGATCGACCCCGATACGGTTGAAATTTCGGTGAATTCAAAATCCGAAGACCAATCCGATGCGCCGGCGACTTTTCAAATTTCTAAGTAAACTGCTTTTAAAATTCGGCCATTTGTGATCGTTGGTGCAATGGAAGGTCTTTGCCCTCACTGATCATTCATGCTCTGTGCCATTCATGCTCTGAGCCATTCATGCTCTGTGCCATTCATGCCAAAGTCGTGCAGGTGCGAATGCAGCTACGATTTGAAGTTCCATTCTCGAATGTCCGTAAAGTGCCCGCGGATCGCTGCTGCTGCTGCCATTGATGGCGAGACCAAATGCGTCCGACCACCTTTTCCCTGTCGTCCCTCGAAATTCCGGTTACTTGTTGAGGCACATCGCTCGCCGGGCTCAAGTTTGTCTGGGTTCATGGCGAGGCACATGCTGCAGCCAGCTTCACGCCAATCAAAACCAGCCTCAATAAAGATCTTGTCGAGGCCTTCGTTTTCCGCGTCGCGTTTGACGACGCCACTACCGGGAACAACCATCGCATTGACGCGATCGGAAACCTTGTGTCCTTTGGCGACTTGGGCTGCGGCACGAAGATCTTCAATTCGAGCGTTGGTGCACGATCCAATGAATACGCGATTGATAGATACGTCCTGAATCTTTTCGCCCGCCTTCAGTCCCATGTATTCAAGGGCTGCGGCAATTGTTTTTTGATCCATCTCAGAAGAACCGTCAGCTGAGCTCGGAATTGCACTGTCGACGCCGCAAACCTGCCCGGGATTGGTTCCCCAAGTAATCTGCGGTGTGATCTCTGATCCGGAGAAGACCCTGGTCTTGTCGTAAACTGAACCCTCGTCGCTGGGTAATTGTCGCCAATGTTCGACTGCTGCTTCAAAATCGGTCGGGGCGTGTTCTTTGCCTCGAAGGTAGTCGAACGTGATTTCGTCGGGAGCGATCATTCCCGCCCGCGCCCCCGCTTCAATTGACATATTGCAAACCGTCATCCGCTCTTCCATTGTCAAATTGCGAACAGCTTCACCTGTGAACTCGAAAACATGTCCATTACCGCCGGACGTCGATATCTGCCCGATGATGTACAAAATCATGTCCTTGGCTGTGACACCTTGTCCCAATTTTCCATCGACGCGAAGCTCATATGTTTTGGGTTTGGCTTGCAGTAAAGTTTGTGTCGCCATCACATGTTCGACTTCGCTTGTTCCGATTCCAAATGCAAGCGATCCGAATGCGCCATGAGTCGCGGTATGACTGTCTCCACAAACGATCGTCATTCCGGGTTGGGTGTACCCCATTTCCGGACCGATGACGTGGACAATTCCCTGGTTGATGCTGTCTAGATCATAGAGTCGAACGCCGAATTCCTTGCAGTTATTCCGCAATGTATCGACTTGTTGACGAGCAATCAAATCCGTAATGGGCAAACCACGGTCCGTCGTCGGCACGTTATGATCCGGTGTCGCAATGGTTAACTCGGGGCGGCGAAGTTTGCGTCCTGCCAGGCGCAGGCCCTCGAATGCTTGTGGGCTGGTTACCTCATGGACTAGGTGCAAGTCGATATACAGGATTGCCTGCTTTGCCGGTTCTTGAAAAACGACGTGTTGGTCCCAGATTTTTTCAAACATCGTCCGAGGTGACGAAGTAATCATCGGTTGCTCTCTGTGGTTAGTGGGATTTGGATCGCAAATTTTTTTCAGACCCTCTTGCCAAATCGGAGCGAAAATAAGCCCCGGGCGTCAGTCCGCTCACAAAACCGATTGACCCCAAAACAAAATGGGCAGTGCGCTTGGAATTCAAAAATCGGAGTCACACCAATTGTGTCGATTAGTTTTTGATTTAGCGGAAAAATCAGGTTAGTTCGATATGAATCAAATCGATGTCAGCTAATTTGCAGGTAAAACTTGCAACAACTACCAGATTCGCGATCCTCGAGAACATAATATATCGCCTCCAGTAGAAGTTCGCGAGCGGAACAGGTCGCTAAAGTGATTTTCGTGTTCTCCATTTTCGTGCTCGCCATTTTCGCCGAGGCGATTCCCGCCTCGTTACCATTTGTAGATTTAGTCCACCGGCATTCACGCAATCGGAACAAAGCCTAAATGAATCTTTTTGACCTACTGATTCTTGCTGTCGTTCAAGGTATTGCCGAGTTTCTGCCAATTAGTTCATCCGGACATTTGGTGCTGTTTGGGAAGTGGCTAGGCATCGAAAAGGCCCAAGGTTCGCTCAATATCATGCTTCACGCGGGAACATTGGGTTCGATTGTCGTGTTTTACTTTTCGCGAATCTTGCGCTTGCTCGAAAAAGATCGCCGTGTGATTCCGTTGTTGATTGTTGGAACGATTCCAGCCGTCGTGATTGGGCTTTATTTGAAAAAATATCACGAGTCCATTTTGGTTAATCCGTGGATAGCAGCGAGCATGTTGTTGGTCACA
>CAJQQR010000012.1 GCA_905480545.1 uncultured Pirellulaceae bacterium | reverse complement strand
TGGGAACTTACGCTCAACACCCTCTCCTGCCACAATTCGTCGGACCGTGAACATGGCTTGATTACCGCGACCGCTTCGAGCGATGACGGTGCCGGTGAATACCTGAACTCGCTCTTTCTCGCCTTCGAGAATTCGGCAATGCACGTCGATGGTGTCACCAATATCAAATTTGTGATCACCAATCGGATCAGGCAGATCCTTTTTCTTGTCCTTGACTGCTTCAGCTTGTTTTTCACGCAGCTCTGCAAGGTTCAGCTGCTCTATTTTTTCGATTAATTGTTGGCTCATTTTTTATTCCTAGGCTCAATGTCCTTGTCAGAAGACTCAACGCTTGGAAGCAAATCTGCGCGTCGTTCCTTCGTCCGTTTTAAACTTTCCTGCTCCCGCCACTCCCGAATCTTTCCATGATTACCCGAAAGCAAGATTTCTGGAACGGAAAAACCGCGATACTCACGAGGTCGTGTGTATTGCGAAAACTCAAGCATCCGGTTTCCTGATGAAAAGGAGTCCTGAATGCTGCTATTCTCATCACCCAGAACGCCTGGGACCATGCGAATCAGTGTATCAATTAAAACCATGGCCGCGACTTCGCCGCCATTTAAAACAAAATCTCCAATGGATATCTCTTCTGGCTGAAGAATATCAACGACCCGCTGGTCAAAACCCTCGTATCGCCCACAAAGGAAAATAAAATCCTCGTTATCCGAAAGCGACTCAACCTTACGCTGAGTCAACTTTTCACCCTGCGGCGTTAACAAAATTGTTCTTGCCAAAGGCCGTTCGGATCGAATTGACTCAACACATTCAACAACCGGCTCGACCATCAAAACCATGCCGGGACCACCGCCGTAAGGGCGATCGTCAACGTTTTTGTGTTTTTCTTTTGACCAATCTCGCAGGTCATGAAGCCGGACGTCAATCAATCCCGCTTCAATTGATTTGTTCAGTATGCTTTGACTCAAGTATCCCGGGAACATCTCCGGAAACAAAGTCACCACATCGAATCGCATTGGAAAACTACTCTGCTGGCTTTGCTTCTGACGACTCAGAAGTAGCAGCATCAGTTGTTTCGGCGGCTTCAGTTGATTCTGCCGGGGTTGCTTCAGCAGCCGGTGCTTCTGCAGCGGTTGCTTCTGCAGCGGTTGCTTCTGCACCTTCCGCGGCTTCCGGAGCTGCTTCTTCCTCGGTTTTCAATTCAACCTTGGTCGTTTCAGCTTCTTTAACCGCGGCAGCAATTGACGATGCTCGTTTGCTCCCTAACTTTTCAAGCGCAGCTTGTTGAGCCGCAAGATGGCTACCACCGGTACCATACTTCTTGATCAACGTGCCGACTTTTGGCGATGCCTGAGCACCGACACCCAGCCAATAATCAATCCGTTCGCCCTTCAAGATCGCTCGAGCGTCGGTTTCTTTCACCATTGGATCGTAAGTGCCTAGAATTTCGATCTCGCGACCATCGCGGCGAGTCCTCGTATCCATTGCACATACGCGAAAAAACGGACGATGCGTTCGCCCCAGTTTCTTCAATCGAATTTTTACTGCCACAATTTTTCCTTAAGTATTAACGTATTATTCTATTTTTAATCTTTTTTGTCGACATTGTCACGTGGACGTTTTTTCACATCTTTACAGTTTCAATTTTTTTTCTTCAAGATGTCGCCTACCGGCTTGGGGCATTTTATTCCCAAAACCAATAACAAAGCATTCTTATCGTCATCTTCAATTGGAATCGACGTTTTCTTATCGTCGTCCTACTTACTACTTCGTTTTTCGTCCCGTTTCTCTTTCAGACGCTTCTTTCGGTCTTTTTCCCTCAGTTTCTTTGCCTTTTTCTTTTCAGCAGCAGACAACCTCGCTCCAGTTCCCTTTTTCTCCCGAGGCCCCATTTTGCCACCGGACATCGCCTGCTCTTTCATTTTATTGAGCATTTCCATCTTATCGTTTGCCGAGCCACCCGCCATTCCGGTCAACATCGGTTTCATTTGCTCAAATTGCTTAATTAATTCGTTGACTTGCTGCGGCGCGACACCGGCACCGGTGGCAATCCGAGAGCGACGGCTTTGATCAATGACTTTTGGCGTTTTTCGCTCTTTAGCCGTCATTGAATCGATAATTCCAACCATTCGCCGGATTTCTCCGGTGTGGTCTTCATTCCCCATTAATTCCCGCATCTGCCCCATTCCAGGAATCAGGCTCATCATCTTCATCATGATGCCTGGATTGGCAAATTTCTGCATGTGGTTTCGAAAATCGTTGAGGTCAAAATCACCCTTGGCCAACTGTTGTTCGAGCTTTTCCTGCTCCTCTTTCGAAACCAATTCCTGTGCCGCTTCCACGGCGGCGACCATATCTCCCATTCCAAGGATACGGCTGGACATACCTTCTGGACGGAACGGCTCGAGCGATTCCAGCTGCTCTCCCGTACCAATAAATTTGATCGGAACGCCGGTCACGTTCTTAACTGAAAGCAAGGCACCGCCACGGGCGTCGCCATCCAGCTTCGTCATGATGACGCCATCAAGCTCCAGGGCATCATTAAACGCCGAAGCACTATTGACTGCATCTTGGCCCGTCATCCCGTCAACGACAAGAAAGACCTGGTGCGGTTGTACCTTTCGGTCAATATTTTTCAGCTGCTGCATCAACTCTTCGTCGATGGCCAACCGTCCCGCCGTATCGAGAATGACGACCTTATTTCCGTCCGCCCTAGCCTTTTTAACGGCATCGTTGCAGACCTGAACCGGATCCTTGTTTTCGCGATCGGAATAAACCGGCACGCCAAGTGAATCACCGATTACATGCAATTGGTCGATGGCGGCGGGCCGCTGAAGATCCGCTGCACAGAGAAGCGGGGTAATGCCCTCTTTCTTCAATAATCGGGCCAACTTGCCACAAGTCGTCGTTTTACCCGACCCCTGCAGACCGCACATCATGTAGATGTTGACGTCCTGACCGGTTGGCAGCGAATTGTCGACCGGACCAAGCGTCTCGATCAACGTTTGATTGACAATTCCAACTAGCTGTTCGTCCGGATTTAGCGAGAGAAGGACTTTTTCGCCCAACGCATGCTCAGTTACCGTCCCCATAAATTCTTGGACGACCTGATAACTTACGTCCGCCTCAAGCAGAGATTGCTCGACCATTTCAAGGCCGCCGCGCATGTTGGCCTCGGTCAGCTTGCCTTTACCGCGAAGCGACTTAAATGCCGATTGGAGACCTTTTTGGAGCGAATCAAACATGAATATTTTGCAGGGAAAGCGATCGTTTTTCGGATTTGCTGCCCGAATTGTTCCGAAATCGAATCAGGCATTTTACTAAACGATTCCGTTTGTGATAAGTGCTTTTTAGGGGGCGAAGCAAATTCTTTTGTGTCCCCTTGCCTGAATTCCAGCCCAAAAGCCATTTCCCACGCTACCCAACGCTGCCTAATTCAACCTTTGTTGGCCAGCTCGGCCTTTGACCAATTTTCGTGGAACCAGTGAGAAATAGAGAACTGAAGCATCGCGAGGCAACTGTGATTCCGACCATGGAGATAGACACGACATCGCTGTCCAACCAATAGCGAACGATTTTCTTCACCCAGTCCCAACACAACCGTTTTGGCCTTAAAGTTCGGAGTTGCAAGTTCGGTTTGGTCATAACGGCTTTTCGAATTCGATTTTTGCCGAATCGGAAGCGGTCCCCCATTTCCTGCGCCGACGGCATTGTGGATGATCCGTCGACTGGCCGTCGGTTCAACATTGTTCAATTCGGACTCAAGGCATTGCCCACTCTCCAAGTGAATAACAACACCAGGTCGAACGAACCGTTTCACCGCGGTGTGGAACAAGGGTGCGTTGCATTCATCGATACTGGCGACAATCTCCAATGACTCAAACGGAACCACTTTCATCAGTTCTGCCCCTTTTTTTAAATAGGAACCAGGAAGATCAGACAACCGTTGCGATACGATCCTTCCAGCAGCAGGTGCCGATATCGTCAATTCATCGATTTGCCGCTGAAGAATTTCGATTTGCTCCTCAAGCGATGTGATTTTTTTTTCAACGGCCTGCCATTCCGCCAATGCTTTTTTCCTGCGTTTTCCTCTTGATTCCAAAATCGCCACTTCCCGATCGATCCGCAATGACTCAAGCTCCAATGCGAGATCGTCATTTTTCAGTTTCGCCAGAACGTCTCCTTCTTCAACGATATCGCCGTCGAACGCGTGGATCTCAATCACAAATCCGTCCGAACCGGCGCGAATAGAATGTTCATTTGCGAATGCAACCACTCCAACTGCATTCGGAGAAAATGGCCAGGGCAATAAAGCCAACCCTATGACGAGCACCGCGGTAAAACCAAGCGACAGAAGAACGCGTTGCCATGAAATTCTTTGCATGGCATCCGGCCCTCCAATGGATCGAACAAAGTCGGCCAATGGCTTGATATACCAAAAGAAGATTGCTAATCCTGCAAGCACAATTCCAGCACCATGCAAAAACGTAGAGGCGGCAATCAACAGACCGATCGCGATCACCACTCGCCAAACTGCCGCGAGCCAACCGTAGATTTTGGTCACCCAATCATTAGTCATAGGGCCATTGTCCGGCTTAATTCCAAATAACAGTGCCTTTAAACAACTTCGCTGATAGCGAATTCCATTGACAGCTAAATTGGGCCTCTTCAGCAGATCAGACAGGATGTAATAGCCATCAAATTTCATTAACGGATTGGCGTTAAACAAGAGCGTCGACAGGCTAGCCATCAATACAACTTGAATCGAGAGACTGTTCAGCGTGGGACCGAAGTCAAACGACCAAATCAGAATAAAAATAGCGGCAACAAATAGCTCAAAATACATTCCTGCTGCTGCAACACTTATTCGTTTCCACATCGATGCAAAACGCCAACTGCTGGTCACATCGACAAACGGCATCGGGAGCAACAAAAGAAAGTTAACACCAGCGTCGCCAACTCTACCACCTTCCATTCGACATCGGATCGCATGACCGGATTCGTGAAGAAACTTCAGCATGATCCAGCACACCGACATCCAAAAAAAGTTTTCTGGCTGAATCAGCAATCCAATATCGTTCCGGATTTTTTCAAAATCTCGAATCGCGATTCCAATCGCCCAAATCACGAGGACCAACCAGACTACGCAGGCGCTCTTTGAAAAAAGAAATCCAGCTTTCTCATGTATCGAACTGCAAATCGGATTGGCGTTGAAGAGGCGAATTCGCAGACCAATTGGATTGACGTTCAAGATCCTGCCCTGGGGACCGTTCGAATGTGGAGTCAGTTCTTTGCCGTTGACAGTGGCAACCAAGTTCTCTTGGCGCAAAAAACCAACGATCTTGCGCGCCTGATCCCAACCAAGGACCGAATCCGATCCTGCGTTTCTATTTTTTTGTCGTCCGAAACTCCCCGTGGCAAATGAGACGTATTCGTCAAAAACCTGCTTCAGATTTTTTTCGCCATCGAAAAACGCAATGAATTCATACTCCTTAGGCCCCAGGTTAAAAAACCGATTCGCAACGGTGTCTTCAATCAGAAACGACGCTTCACCACTGTATCGACGAGGCATAAATTTAAGATCGGACCGAATCGACATGACCGCTTGTTCAATTTCGGCATTCAAATCCTGGGATGATTCCAAGCCGCTATTTACCGGAGCATCGCAAGGCGGATCACCCAATCTATTCGGATCAACAAAATCGGTTGGCTGCACGCTAGACATCATCCACCTTAAAACCCGGCAAGGCGTTTGAAGTATCGTGCAGGCTTGTGAAAGAGTATCCAACCAATGGGCTGAAACTCGCTCACCACAACGGCGTAGCCCTGCATCCCTGGCTTCAACTCGTTGTTACGATTCTCAAATTCGACTTCGGCAACGAAAACACTCTCGTTTTCAAACGTGTCGGATTGTGGTTGTATTCTATTGAGCGTCCCGACAAGCTTGTGACTGATCGAATCGACGGAAACGATCACGTCCATACCTTCACTTACAAACGCCACGTCTTGCTGCGAAATAAAGACCTTGATTTTTACTTTTTCCAAAGGCGCAATTTCGAACAAAACCTGCCCTTTGGTTAGCGGGGCACCTTCGGCATCTTCCAACTCACTCTTGAGTACGACCCCGTCAATCGGGCTGTGAAGGATTAGGCTGTCACTACGATCGGTCAGCAATTCTCGTTTATAAGTTAATTTTCTTAATTCAAGTTTGGCTTGCTGGGCCTCGAGCGCCTCTCCATTGGCCAACGCCGACGCTTTTGTTTTTCTTGCCAACTCCTCTTCGGCAGAAATGCTGGATACTTGCAACCGCATTTCGTCTTCGTCCAAGGACGCGAGCATTTGCCCTTGAGCAACGAGATCGCCAGCGGACACGGCACTGGATCGAAGAATTCCTTCGAAAGGCGCCGCAACAAATCGCCGGACCATCGGATTCACTTCCGCGTCACAACTGATCCGGTGCGGAATTGGAATCATACCCAAAAGTAGTGCTGCGCTAATGCCAACCAACCAACGCTGAAACAGCGTGGTATTGCCAGTGGCATACTCCAAACATCGCTTCCAAGGAGATATTGCGTGTTGGCGTTGAAACTCCATCTGTGGTGCAAGCAATTGACAAATTGGATCCAGTTGTTGAAATGCGAGCGCACTGTTGTTTTCCGTGATAACAACGGTGACGATCCCCATCACGTCGCCATCTCCAGCCCGGATGGCAACGGAAAACGCCGTGGAATGAGCGGCAGACACAAGCTCTCTATGAACGAGCGACGGTGACCATCGATTGTTTCGAGGCCACCCAACACAAACTTGACCCAACGCCACCTCTCTTGCAGCGTTTCTGACAACTTCGAGACTTGATTCGCTCGAAAAATCATCCGATTCGATTCCGACTAAATCAACCTCTCCCATGCGTTTGCATATACCTACAAACACATTGCGGCATTTTAAGATGCGGACCAATTGTTTCGCAAGAATCTCGGCAAATACTGTCAGAGAACTGGCCTGATCCAACGCTATCCGAAGCTTCAACAATTGCGTCGCCCAGCTTTCCGCTTTGGATTCGATGTTATTCGGAATCGTTTTCGCTGCGGCCTCGTTGCACTCGTTTTCGCTGAATTTGCTTTTAACGATTTCTTTTTCGGAAATTCCGTTTTCGGTGGCGATCATGATTGCTACAAAACGGATCAAAGCCGTCCAAAGAAACAGTAACTGCTATTTTTCAAACGAAGCGTTTCTGCGGTTCGACCCGATATCGTTTATTTCAGCAAGTTGGATCGCATTGGGCTTCAGGACACAGTATTCACCGCTGGTGTAAGCATGGTTGGGATTATCAACCCGCACGATTACCTTGGTCGTTTCACTCTCTGCGTTCAGAATCGGACATTTCCATTCGACAAACCCATTGATGGTCTTGCCGGAATCCAACTTCAATTGAATGTTCTTTTTGGCAACGATTCGTTTCGCCGTTTTCCTAGGTACATCGAAGACGCATTTCAACTGGTCGACATTTACAACGGTGACCAAGCCGGATGCATTGGGAGTCACAGCTTCTCCCGGACGACGGAGGATTTCAATTACGATGCCATTGATAGGCGACTTTATCTCTCGTGCCGCAATTTTGGCTTTGATGTGCTCAATCTCAGATCGCTTGATTGCGATTTCTTCTTCGGCACGAAGCAGCCTACCACGAGCGACCGTTACATCGGATGCTGCACGCTCAACTTCGTTTTCTCGACCATGACCTCGGCCCAGGAGTGCTTTAAGTTTTTCATAACGAGCCTCCTGCATTTCCAATTCAGCAGCCGCAGCGGTAATGTTCCCAATCGATTTACCTTCTTCAACGGCAACAGCTAGTGCGTGATTAAGAATATCTCGATCCAATCTCACCAAAGTATCCCCTTTTTTAACTAGATCACCTTCACGCACTTGCAAAGAGCGAATGATTCCAGTTTCAACGGTTGATACATCAATTTTGTGATAAGGCTCCAAGAACGCTTCAACATCTTCATAACTCTCCTGACCAACCGCAGTCGATTCGTGAAAAATCGAGATGATGTTGATTGCGACAAAAATCACAAAAAAGAGTCCAGGAAACACCGCACTCACCCTTAAAACGGAGGTTAACTAGGCAAGAATGCCTTTACTCCGAAATCGTAGGTTAGTGATTAGAGAAGTCTCGGAAAAAAGTCTTGGAAAAAACGCGACAGCTCGCTTTGCCGGGTCGTCAGTTACTTAATCATTACCAACGTGCCCATCGCCCTTTTCAAGGATACCCAGGAAATCATGTATTCCGACTGGGCACTTGCTAGTTGGTTTTCTTGCTCCGCCAACCTGTCTTGAGAATCAAGCAAAAGATTTAACCCCAATCCAAGATTTTCCTCGTTCAACGAAAGTTCCATTCGTTCCTGCTGTGACTGCAGTTCTGCCATTGCGGATTGCATGGCCGTTTCACGCGCTAAAAGTTTTCGAAAAGAAATATCAACGTGCCTTACGGCAATATCAACTTCCGATTGAACTTTCAGAATTTCGTCCTCCAGATCGGATGTAATCGCCTTCCAACGCAACTCATCTCGCTCAAGCCTCGCCTTCGCCGCCCTCCGATGCAGCGGCATTTCGAAATTCAAACCGGCAGAATATCCCGGCGCGCCATCACTAAACTGTCGCCCCCATGCATTCAAGAACTCAAACTCTTCGTTGAGCCCAGAGACGTAGGTACTTACCAATAAGTCTAAAATCGGCTTCAACTCATGGCGGGACCGATTGGCTTTCTCAGCCGCGATTTGGACCTTCTTGCCTGCCTGAATCACTTCTGGCCGGTTGGAAAGCGCGGTTACAAATGCATCCCTTACATCAACTGAAGGAAAGGTCAATTCGGGTTTCAAATTTGGCACGAACTCAAAAATTTGACTTCTTGCGTCAATGCCAAGCTGGGCCGCCAATTCGACCTCGACATTCCGAACGTTGTTATAGGCCTCAACCAAAGCCGCTTTGCGGGTTGCCACCGCTGCCCTAGAACGTAACAACTGTGTTTGCGAAACGTCGATATCGGCCCTACGGTCAAGCTCTTGATAAACCTTTTCTGCACGCCGAACATTTTCCTGACGTTGAAACCAAACCGCTCGAAAGGCGTACAAATTCCAGTATTTTTCCGTGATGGAAAGCAATTCCTGTTGTAATTTTTCTGCCGCCGAACCATCTGCCAAACCGATCTCCAGATTCGCGATCGCGATCAAGCTTTCGTTGTAAAGTGTTCCTCGCCCATTCAATAGCGGTTGCGTGAAGCTCAAAGACAGATATGCGTTGCCCTGTTGAGTCGGAACAAAAAAATCACTGTTGTTCGTTTGTGTTCCAAGTTGTTGATAGGCTTCCCAAGTTCCTCCTTGACGCATTTTTTGTCGCAACCCCGCCCGACTCATCCAGTTGTCATCCTTGAACCGATCGGCTCCACCGGTCGTTAGCTCATTCCCAACCGGATCATTCAATCGTGTAAAGTTAGTTTCCACGTAAGTCGCTGGATCGAATTCAGCGTGCGACTCCATCACCGCTGACTGCGATGAGTCACGCAACAAACGGATCGCACGTGCCCGAGGAGAGTTCTCCAAAAAGTAGGCAAGAAGGTCGTTCACGCCCACTTTCCAAAATTGATCCGGATTGGACTGCGGGGATAAGACCTGATCGTCCCACCACATTTCCGGTGCATCACGTTTCAACAAATTTCCGTAAACACTATGACTTGCTATGCTGTTCCCAGCATTCTTCGTAGCATCGTCTTCCGTTCTATAGCGAGAACCATTTTCGCCCAACTGCCCATCAATTGGACATGACTCGGAACTCAATTCAAACGGTTCCATTTCGGGAGCGTTCATTAAGATTTCATTACCATAATTAGCTGGCACTTCTTGCGTTCCGTTACCGGGATTCGCCAATCGAGTTAATGGATTCCGGCCATCTCGTGGATCGAACGACGGGGCACTTTCCAGACCTTGTTTGGGAGTCGAACTCCGACCACCACGGTTTAAAGTTGAAAAGTTTTCAACACCGCTTGGCGAATCAGCAGGCCGGCTACCCATATTTGGTGGAAAATCAGGTTGGCTCCCATATCCGGGTTGCGAATCATCAATCGTTGGCAGATCCTCAAAGGAAGGCTCGATCGCCGGAGCACCTCCGCGCTGCGTGTTTTCGAGAGCACCTCTAACTTCACGCAACTGCGATGGTGGGTTCTGTTCGGCGTTTCCCGGTGGAATCAAAAATGCCTTGCGTGATTGATTCGGACTACTCGACTGGGAAGAACCGTCACGATTCTGGGCTGGTGGCTTCAACAGGCCGAGCTCTGAGGCCCCGGTCTCTGGTGGCATCGGTACAAGGTCAACCGGGATTCCAGCAAACGGCTTCGCCTGCTCCTTTCTTTCCTCTTGCCAATGGAATTCTGAACCCCGCGGATCGGCTAGTGAGCGATTTGCGTATCGGATCGGGGGTTGGTTTTGAAGCGGTGGTGTTTGCGAGGCACGAGCGCGAAAGGGCGAAACGAACCGGGAAATCGTCCCTTTCTGGGGTGCAGATATTGCATTTTCATATTGAAAATTTCCATTAGGCAATCTGCTGTCGGCGGGAGCTCGAAAATTGGCCGGCGCTAAGGACCGAGTTGGCGGCACTGGGATTCGATTGGAATACCGCGGCTGATTTGAGTCGGGGCGGAATTGCTGAAGAGAGTAGCCACGTTGCGACTGGGGTGAAGGATTATGCCAAGCACTCGCTTGACCGTCATTGCCTTGAGTTGCCCGGAAACTCGATTGCGAGTACTGGGCACCCACGCGGCATGGAACTGCAATCACGCACAGAATTCCAAACACAATAATGAGCCGCCGCCAGTTGAAACAAAACAGCTGCGCGGAAGGATCGCGAGATTTTGGCGTACGACAAAACCACATTCAAACGGCAACCTTCCTTGGGCAAGATTCAGAAAACGACAATCCACTGTCTCTGTTTCTTATCGGCGAAGCACCTACTTCATTGCGACCTATTGTTCGAATTAAGTTTGCAGGTTCCCAACCGGCCAGTAGTAAACAGCTGATACAAAACGAATAACCGGAAATCTCGATTCCCGTTGTTTCGAAAATCCGAAATGTATCGATTAACTGAACTTTGCCGATTTCACAAATTTTACGTCGTGATCTCACAACCGAAACGTTGGCATTTCCTAAAATGCATGATTGGAAAACGATTCAATCGGCTTTGGGTGCCAACCAAATCGAATCAAATGAACCAGCATTCTCAGCCAGTCGTTGCGGCAAGCCGTTAGGCTCGAATCATGTACGGCCCCCTTCCCGACGCCGATTTCCTAACAACGGATTTGCCTGCGTAGATTTCGGCATTGATAATCCGTCTAACAATTTGATTTTGATGGCAGAAGAGTTGATAAAGGCAAAAAAATAAATTGCAAATGACGCAAACAGCCAACACGAAGATCCAACAGAGCGAATGATCACGCAAACTGTTTTAGTCGCCAATGTACTGAACTCGTCACCAAACTGAACTCATCCTCGTGCAGTCGCCCTAAGAGGGCCACGATCAGCTGGTTTTCGATTTCTACTAACCACTAAAAAAAGCCTACGAAGCCATTTAGATTGAATCGAACTCCAACGGCATTGATCATGTATCCGAGGCGTTAGGTGATTCAGGCATTCATTCAGAGACTCATATTCCAACCAAAGGAAGCCTAGGCAATGCAAACTTTGGCTACTCACAAATAAGCGTCACACCCCTGATCGAAAACTCCGTGCAAATTGCCAATTGGGCGGATGAACTTGTTACGAAACGACGAAATTTTGATTTACAGTTGCGATCTCGCTTCAACGGAAAAATCCCACGATTTGCGCGACGCGAGGGCCTTTTTAAGCAACGGGGACATTGCCCAATGGATGATCTGTTGAGCCACGCAAGTCTCGGCGGTGATTGCGACATTAAGAAATCCAGATTGCCTCCAGCGATCACAGGTTCACCAAAAGCGACAATTTCACCGGCGACACCACGACAACATTTCGCCTGCCCATAGCACGGGTAAAGCAGCTGGCTTGGCTCGTGTATTTGCCAATGGTGTCGACGCGGGAACCAATTATGTCAATCCTGACGGAAGTGCCGATATAAGGGCGACAATTATTGGCTTCCAAGTCTTTAGACTCACCTATACTTCTACCGACGCGCTCGAAAACGAAAACAAATCGTTGATCGGAATCTTCGTCGATTTGATAAAGGGTGCAATGTAATTCGCTTCATTGAAAGACAAGATTGCTTGATTTCAAAGAGACGCAAACCGCACCAGTTGCGTCATATAAAAAATCGATCAACAGACTTGAATTTGCGAACATCGAACCAAGCCAAACAGGAACTAGGAGACAGCACAACATACAGTTATGTAGGAGACGACAGTTTTCGCGTGGCCGAAACGACACAAACAGCCGACCAGTTGCATGCCTATCAACCAAACTAACTCGTGCAGCGGATTGGCATCGTGGGTGCCAAACTGAGAGATGAATTATCGATATCAGTTTGTTGCCCCGAACCACTAACGCGTTGGCAACAGTAGTCATTGTCGTCTGGGGCGCACGAACCATCTGGGCTGCAGAATCTATCCCAACATTCGCTCGTTCTAATCCACTGGCATTATTGGACAACCGTCCCAATGCTGGGGAATCACTTGTATAGATTGTTAAAGAAAAGAAAAGTTAAAAAAACGTTTGCCATGAGTATGCCGATCAAAATCAGTTTGAACATCATGTTCCTAGTATTGGGAGTGCTGCTTTCTGCGCAGACGCTTGGCATTCTTGGTGATGGATCGAAAGAAAAAATCAAGACACGAATTTCATTAAGCGAATCATTGGCCGTTCAATGCTCAATCTTGGCAAACCGATTGGATAAGGCGAAGCCCAAACATCGCCGAAAAAACTCGCCTGTCAATTTCGATGAAATCCGGTCGGCATTGACTTCGTTTGTGCAGCGAAACAATGAGGTCCGTTCAGCGGGTCTACGGTCCGGCCACCAACTTTTGATTTCCATTAATGATCATCAAACTCATTGGGATACGAGTGAAGATGCCTCCTTGTCTGATAACATTGGTGTACCGATCATTCGTAACAAGGAAAACTGGGCAATGGTTGAAATCTGTTACACTCCGTTGATCATGGGACTTCCTATTTTTGGCTTTGTGATAAGCCCTTTAACTATGGCGATCATTTCGATCACTGCATCATCCGGTGTCGGGTCCATCTTTTATTTTTCGAAAATGTTTGGAACCGGAAAAGACGGTGCCGTTCCATCCAGAGTCCGCTCAGCTCTTGACACGTTAAGCGAAGGTCTTCTGGTATTGGACCAGCAAGAAAAAATTGTCTTTTCTAATTCGGCTTTCGAAGACGCGACCGGACTGAAGGAAGAAACCATCCTTGGTCGCGACGTCGCCGAGCTCGGCTGGAAAGAAAATTGGAACGAGATTCTATCGCGAAAAATTGAGAACGAAGAGAAAAAACGAAGAGTCGTATTGCAAACGGCGATCGGTGATTTGAATTTTTCGATTGGTGTTAGCGAAGTCATCGACGACAAAGGCAACCAGCAGGGCAAAATCATCTGTTTTAACGATGTAACAATTTTAGAAAAACGCCGCGAAGAATTACTCTACACCATGAAGTCACTTCAGAGCTCTCGCGACATGATCAAGGGGCAAAACGAAAAGCTGAAGATTCTCGCAACCCGGGACCCGTTGACCAATTGCTGGAATCGGCGTTCGTTTTTCGAAGAATTCACTCATCTGTGGAAAAAATCCCAGAAAACAACAAAACCGCTTTCCGCGATCATGTTGGACATTGATCATTTTAAAGCGGTGAATGACAATCATGGACACGCCATGGGTGACGAGGTCTTGCGAAGTGTAGCCGGAGCCGTTTTAGAACTGGCACGTGAATCAGATGTTACATGCCGTTACGGCGGTGAAGAGTTTTGCATTCTGCTGCCCGACACTGATTTGAAAGTGGCTCAGGCAATCGCCGAACGATACCGACGCAAAATTGAATCGCTGAAATTCAAAGACCTGAAAGTGACAGCAAGTCAGGGGGTATCAAATACAATTCTAAAAGCTGCCGAGCCGGAAGAACTTCTGGAGCAGGCGGACCAGGCTTTATATACAGCAAAACGCACGGGCCGAAATCGTGTGGTCAACTTCAATGATGTTCCCGCCGATTTCAACCTGAAGGACGGCGACGAATCGCCTCTTACTCGCAAGACGGAGCGTGAAAACGAAGAATCGGGTGGCAGCATTCCTTTCCAAGTTGTTGCTTCGATGATGTCCGTTCTTAAACACCGCGATCCCGCGACAGCTGCACATTGTGTCCGCGTCGCGGACCTAAGCTTTGCAATGGGGAGAGGAGAGATGTCAGCCTCGAAGCTATATGCTTTGGAGGTTGGCGCATTGCTGCACGATATCGGCAAAATTGCGGTGCCCGATGCGATTCTTTTGAAGCCGGAAAGACTGACTTCAGACGAGCTTCATATATTGCGAGATCATTCTCGAATTGGATGTGAATTAGTCGAGGCAGCCTTCCGTTCTCAAGCGATCATCGACACGGTTCGGTATAACGGTTGTTCATTTGCTGGCAATGATAGGTATCCAGCAATGCTTAAGGGCGAAGAAATACCGCTGAACGCCCGAATCGTCACAATCGCCGATGCATACGATTCCATGATTACGGGAAGTATTTACCGCGGCAGCTTTTCGAGAGAAAAAGCAATCGAAGAATTGCGTGCCAACTCGGGTACACAATTCGATCCGAAGTTGGTCGAAAAGTTCGTCAAGTTTATTTACGCTCGCCCTGAATCCATTGCGGCTGAAAAAAAGAGATATCAGTTCACAAAAGACTTTGCACTTCAGCTTGCATTTATTTCTGAGCAAATCACAAAGTCGTTTGATGAACAAGACTTTGACTTGTTGCGAGCGAATGCCCATAAACTGGAGTCGGCAGCAAACCAGTACAAGAACTCAAAGCTTAAAGTGATTGCCGGCAAACTGCTTTGTCACTCACGCATAACAAACGATAGTGATATTGAAGTTGAAAAGATCATGTCCGACGTTGTTGAATTGTTGGAACTATGCCAATCCGCCCAACGGGATTTGCTTCAGGTGGTTTGAAGACACGAAAAAAGCGGCGTGCAGATAAGTGGCAAACGATTGTTATTTTTCAACGCCAAAACCCTCTAACGTCAACTTCTTAAGTAATGGACGATCGATTTTCAACTGGGAAACTTGGACGGCAGCGTCCACCAGCACGTCCGCGGCGGTTTCACCATTGAAACACTCGGTGATGTTATCCGACAAAATGGTTTCAAATTGGGCCGCTTTTTCAAACCGGGGTCGCATCATCCAAACGCTCGACTGATTTACGGACTCGACCAAATCTGCAAATTCTTCCGCAAATGATTCTGGATAGCGATCCGAAATCCAATTCCCTAAATCCGCTAATTGACTCGCACGGTTGGGAAACCCATTCACTTTATCCTCAAAACAAATTGACGAAGACAGCTCTTTACCGACGATCAAGCCCAACCGTCGTGCCGCGACACCAGACTGCTTTGTCGTTGACAACACTGAACAACACAAACCACCAACTCCAAGCGTTGGAACCTGAGTCTGAAGTGAATCAGACTCGCTCCACTTACCATCCGAAAATCCGAAATTAAATCTTGAACCAGGCACAGGAAACAGCCTAGCGTCAGTCACCACATCAACTGACTCATCGTCATCTGATTCCTCTTCGCTAGGATGGGGCCAGGTCAAAGCCATTGCACATTCGCCATTCAAAAAAGCGGCTTCCACTTCCATTGGATCCAAATTTCGATGTTTTTCATCCATCCATCCGAATACCCTCTTCATTTCCGAAAGACTCTTTTGAAACGGTTCCGTACCGATCAAGGGTTCACCTTTTGAGTAAGAAAACAGGCACGAATACCGTCCACCAACACGAACGTAACCGGCAGACCTGGAAATCAAAGTCGTTGACTTCCAGTGTCCCTTGAGTGGTTCTACCGCCGGACTCCAAATGCCGGGAATTTGCAAATCCCCCGATGCTTGCAAATCCTTCAGTTGCTTGCAAACGCGCTCATACTCTTCCCAAGTCGTCGGAATCTTCAACCCATGGATCTTGAAAAGATCACCGCGGCACATAAGCATCAAAGACGAAGTCCCCATCGAAACGGCGAACGGCGTTTTGTCATGGTATCCAAAGAGCCTACGTTGATGACGTAGCACATCACTGGCGCGATAACTTTCCGACTCGACGACATACTTCGGTATGGAGCGAATCTTTTTTCTCGCGATCAACTCACCAAAGTACTTGGGCGGGTATACTACCAAGTCGGCCTTTTGAACCAATCCAATCGTTGGGCTACCGTCGTCTTTCTCACCCTTGGAGTCCATTCCGAAAAACTCGTCCGGGGTCATTTTCAATACCGTTGCGTCGCCAACCTCCAAGGACTTAAATTCCTTCTGAATTTGATTCCCAATACCGGACGCCTCTTTCGACTCCGAATCCCCAGACGACTTTGCCGACTCGCTTAAAAGCACAAGCACGATTGGGTGAGCGTCCGTTTCAGACGTGCCAGCCACGTCCTCCAGCCGAGTCGTACTTTTATTCTCGTTCGAACTACAACCGATGACGAAAATCAACGGCAGAAAAAAGCCCAAACAAGGTTTCTGAGAAAATGGTTGTCCGCGAAGCATGTTTTTAAATAAATCACTCAAAGTTGCATTTTTCATTAATACGAAGCAACGCGGATGGTCGGTTCAAACCGTTCTTATTAAAATCGGTTGACCGCGAGAATTCCAAAACTCGGTAAACGATCGCGGCTCTCATTTGAATTTGACGACCCGCATTGCACAACCGCAGGACGAATCACCATGCCATATTTTCTCGGTGTCGATATCGGTACATCTGGAACGAAAACAATCTTAATTGACGAAAAAGGGATCATTCTGGCGGAAGCTTCGTCTACCTATCCCTCTTACCACCCGAAACCACTTTGGAGTGAACAGGACCCCGAGGATTGGTGGACAGCAACAGTCAAAACTATCCAATCAGTCGTCAAAAAGAGCAAAACCAAGGCTGCGGACATTAAAGCAATTGGTTTGGCCGGACAAATGCACGGATCCGTTTTCCTCGACAAGAAGAACAAAGTCATCCGAAAGGCTTTATTGTGGAACGACCAACGGACGTCCGCCGAATGTGAAGAAATTGAAAAACGCGCTGGTGGCCGAAAAAAACTGATCCAAATGGTGGCCAACCCAGCGATGACCGGGTTCACGGCTCCGAAGATTCTTTGGCTGAGAAATAATGAGCCAAAAAAATTCGATAAACTCGCGAAGGTCCTGCTTCCGAAAGATGATGTACGGCGACGGTTGACCGGCGAATTTGCAACGGATGTTAGTGACGCCAGCGGCATGCTGCTGCTTGACGTCAAAAAAAGAAATTGGTCCAAGCCGCTTCTCAGCAAGCTTGAGCTTGATCCGGACCTGCTCGCTACATGCTACGAATCGGAAGAAGTGACCGGCCGTCTCACGCCAGATGTTGCGAAACTATTAGGCCTGACCACCGATTGTGTCGTCGTGGGTGGAGCAGGAGATTGTGCGGCGAACGCTGTGGGTACCGGCGTTGTGAAGTCGGGTGTGCTTTCGACATCCATCGGAACCTCCGGCGTCATGTTCGTTCATTCCGACAAAGTTGAAGTCGATCCTCAAGGCCGATTGCACACGTTCTGTCATGCCGTCAAAGGTAAATGGCACATGATGGGCGTGACCCTTGCAGCCGGTGGATCGCTCGAGTGGTTTGTTCAGAATTTGTGCTCAGAGTTTGGTGCCAAAGCCGATCCATATTCGATTTTGAATCAAGAAGCGGAATCCATCCAACCCGGTTCCGAAGGACTTACGTTTTTGCCCTATCTCGCTGGCGAGCGGACGCCACATGCAGATCCTGATGCAAGAGGCAGTTTCGTTGGAATCACGCTCAAACACACGCGGGGGCACTTGGCAAGGTCGATCATGGAAGGCGTAACCTATTCGATGCGAGACAGCCTTGAAATTATTAAGGACATGGGCGTTCCGGTAAATCAAATCCGAGTCTCTGGCGGCGGAGCAAAGAGCGCTCTTTGGCGACAGTTGCAAGCAGACGTCTTCGGGCAAGATGTTGTCACCATTAACGCCGAACAAGGCCCCGGTTACGGTGTCGCTTTATTGGCAACCGTCGGTGCCGGATATTACGGCAGCATTGAGGAGGCTTGCAATGCGACCATTGCAATTAAAGAAAAGACAAAGAAGAAACAAAAAAACAAACTTGCCTACGACAGACGATTCCCACTTTATCAAAAGCTCTACCAGTCCCTCAAAGATGACTTCAAGAAAATTTCGGCAATCGAAGGCTAAAGAACGGACCAGATGCATTTTGGCCGCAGCGACTTACACAATCCTGCAAAGCCCTTTCGAGACAACCGCATGAAGCATTTTATTAGATCTGCCCTACTGTTTCTCTCGTTAACGGCGGTCGCGAATTCAGATGACCGACCAAATGTCATTTTCTTCGCGGTCGATGATATGTGTGATTGGGTCGGTCCCATGGGAAATGGACAAGCACAGACTCCAAACATGGATGCGCTGGCGAAACGTGGTGTGACGTTTATGAATGCGCATTCGCCCGGAGTCTATTGCGCTCCATCACGAACTGCAATCTTTACCGGAAGATATGCATCAACAACCGGTTGCTACGGAACAGAAATCTACTATCACGATCATCCGGACCTGCAACCATTACAGGTCAGTTTTCAAAGGAGTGGTTATGCAACGCTTGGCTCCGGAAAGCTCTTCCATCATCGCGAAGGCCACCTTGATCGACGCGGCTGGGATGAATTCTTTGTTCGAAACCAAACGCTTCGAAAAAAAGGCTGGCGCATCGAGACTTGGCCGATGGCTGAGAACGAACGGGATGTCCCGTTTCCAAACCCTTTTCCCGCCAGCGTTTACAACGCCGGCAAGCAAGTAAAAGGTGGCCTCTTTTTGGAATGGGGAAGTATTCCCAATGAAAAAGAGGAAGAAATGGCCGACACGCGCCGCGTTAATTACGCTTGTGATATTTTAAAACAGAAGCATAACAAACCCTTCTTTTTGGCTGTTGGTTTGTATTCACCTCACTTTCCCAATTACGCTCCACAAAAGTATTTTGACTTGTACGATCGCGACCAAATCCGAACGCCAACGTACAAGCAGAACGATTTAGAGGACTTACCTGCTAAGATCCGTCGCCAAAAAGAAAATCGTAAGCGACAACATCACGACAAACTCGTCAAACTTAATGCGGCAGAAGACGCGATCCATGGATATTTGGCATGTGTTTCGTATGCCGATGCGATGCTCGGCCGGGTTTTGGAAACACTCGAAAACAGCCCCTACGCAGACAACACAATTGTTGTGCTCTGGAGCGATCACGGTTACCACCACGGCGAAAAAGGGCATTGGGGTAAGCACACGCTATGGGAGCGAACTTCGAATGTGCCGTTTATTTGGTCAGGCCCTGGAGTATCAAAAATGGCGACCGTTGATTCAACCGTCAGTTTGATCGATATGTACCCAACCTTCATCGATCTTTGCAAGTTGGATAACGTTGACGGCTTGGAAGGCCGGTCTCTTGCAAAGACTTTGATAGAGCCTTCGACCGCAAACGACCGCGACGTGTACCTTCCCTACCTCACACCGGGTGCGTATGCCGTCATCAATCAGGATTGGCGATACATCCATTACGATGATGATTCAGAAGAACTATACAACGTCCGAAAAGATCCAAACGAATGGAACAACCTTGCTTCGAAACAATCAATGGACAGGGTCAAAGAAAAGTTACGAAAGAGCGCTCCGAAAACGTTCGCGCCGCCCGCTACGCCATTGAAAAATCTCAAGCTGATCATCGATGGCGAAGATTTCCGGTGGGAAGTCAGGCAAAAGAAAAACGCCAAAGAAAGAAAGTAGCAACCGTGGCAATCGCTTTACCGTCAATCGCTTTACCGTGGCAATCGCTTTACCGTGGCAATCGCTTTACCGTGGCAATCGCTTTACCGTGGCAATCATTGACTCTTGCCGCATCGAAATTAGGACACACCATCCTCACGCAAGCGTGATGGCATGGCATCGGTCGACTAAATGGCAACTAATTTAGGTTCAGTTGCCAACTGACACCAAACGGGTCACTGACCCATCCAAACCGTTTGCTAAAGCCATAATTGTCAAGCGGCATCATGACTTTGCCACCCTTCGAAAGTTTGGTGAATCGTTCTTTCAATTGCTCTTCATTTTCGCATTCGACGAAGAATGAAAACGATGGAGTGAAGTCAAAGTCATGCTTGATCGGACTGTCGATGCATTTTACCCTTTGACCCGCAATCGAAATCGTCGCCAGTTTAACGCTGCCCTCTTTTCCGTTTTCACCTGCAGCGTATTTTGCCATGCTCACGATTTTAGTATCGTTAAAAACCTTCTTGTAAACGTCAATTGCAGCCAACGCTTTACCATCGAACATGAGAAATGGGGTTACGGTGGTTTTCGGTTTGGTTTTGTGAATCCTGTTCATCGTGCCGGTCATAAAGGTCTCCCATTGCCCCGCATCGTTCATCATTTGCGATAGAGCAGCAAATTCATTCTTCGACTTGACCTCGTACACGTCACGGTACTGGCGATTTTTCGAAGCGTCGTTCCAATCTGGACCTGTCGCATTCAAAATCAATTTCTTACCCGTTGAGTCAACCGCGCCAGTGTAACTCCACTGAAAATTGGTAAGCGAATCGATCCAACTACCTGAGAACTTCTTCTTTTCCGAATCGTATCCAATGGCTTGCACCGCCTGGAATTTCATTTCCCCAAATTGACCGCGATGTTCATTGATCATCCATCGCTCGCCGACCGCACGAGAACTCATGACCGACGTACTCGTGCCACCGTCTCCGGTCGCCTTGGAAACAACCGCCCAAGTCCCTTCAAATTGTTTCAGCCATTGAAAACCATCATACTTTTCATCGCCGCCGGTATTCGCATTGGGCTCCTGAGCAAAACAATTGCTAGATCCCAACAGAAGAACGGTTAGCATCAGCATCCACTTTTTCATTTCGCACATCCAGTTCACTGTTGGTTCAAAATGTTTGTGAGTATTTTCACTAAACAGTTTTCGATATAGGTAGATCGCTCATTGTATCGACGGAACTGGAACTCCATCCGGTCGAACAAAATTAAAATTCTGGCTTTGCGAGAAAAACTTAATTGGATTCTCATACACAACTTGACGAATTAGATCCTCGGAATGTCCGCGTCGGCGCATTTCAAAAATCAAATCCGGTACCGCAGTCGGTTTCGACGGTCCCCAATCGCCAGCCGAGTTTGCGAGCAGTCGCTCTGGACCATACATTTCGATGATGTCAGCGGCCCGAGCCGGCGTACATTTAGAAACAGGATACAAAGTCATCCCTGCCCAAAACCCATTCTCCAAAACGGTTTCGACGGTATGCTCTTCAACGTGATCGACAAGGACCCGGGACGGATCGACACGAGAATCATCGGTTAACATATCGAGAATCATTTTCGTGCCTTGAAATTTATCTTCCAAATGCGGCGTGTGAATCAAGATCTGTTGATTGTACTTGATCGCCAGTTCCATATGCTCGAGAAAAATCGTCGCCTCATTTTTGGTGTTCTTGTTCAGACCAATCTCACCGATGCCAAGCACATTGGGGCAATCGAGAAATTCCGGAATCATCGCGATGACTTCGCGAGAGAGCTCCACGTTGTCAGCCTCTTTTGCATTGATGCAAAGCCAAGTGAAATGCTGAATGCCATATTGAGCGGCACGTTTGGGTTCGACTTCCGTCAATTGCTTGAAATAGTCCCGGAAACTTTCAGCGCTACCGCGATCAAAACCGGCCCAAAACGCGGGTTCACTCATCGCAGTGCAACCCATTTTAGAAAGTGTTTCGTAATCGTCGGTCACCCGCGAAACCATGTGAATGTGTGGATCGATATAATACATTTTGAAGGTCGAAGTTGGAGCGTGATTAGATAATTAAAACGTACTCAAGGCATTGTTGGCGATCAAATGCAGCCGCGGCTGTACCAGTATCAAATTCCGAATTCGTTTCGCCAGCTGCCCGAATACTCTCGGGAAAACAGCAGTTGAATTTTTTCGGCTCGACCAGCGTTGGGATCTTCTAGCAGCTTCAAAGCCTCTCGGATCAGTTCCATCCGCCGATCGTCATTGATTCCACCTTCGCCTCGATCCAATCGATCAAATGATGCCGCCAATTCAAGAATTTTTGCGCGCATCTCTAGGAATTCTCGGTCAAGGACCGCATCTGCAGTCATTGGAGTTGGGGTATTTTCCATCGTGTTCAAGCTTTACAAGTGATCAACAGGTTTTTCGTCTATTTTAGAGGTAACCCGCTTCCCTCTCTACCGATTTCAGGAAAAACTAGAACTGTATTAATCGATTTCACTCAACGGTCGTAGTATTTTGCGAGCTTTCGCTCGAATTTACTAATTTGCCAAACTCAACCGGAGCCAAAATGCTTGCTGCCTGCCTCTTTCTTCTTTCTCTTGTGGGCGACGATCCGAACGCAAAATTGCACGACTTAAAAGATGGAACCGTCAAAATCGCAACGCAGGTTACAGTTGATTCTGAGCATACAACGATCAAATACGATTTAGGGTTCAACCCCGTTACGCTCGATACGCTGCTGACGGAAATGAAAATCGACGTAGGTGACGATGCAAAGTACAAAGACAAAGTCGAAAAACTTCGGACCGAGTTGGGCAAAAAGATCTCTTCAACATTGAAAATCGAAATCGATGAAGAAGAAGCAAAAGCGGTCGAAATCAAGACCGAACCCGATGAACTATCCAAACACGTTCAAATCAGCATCTCTCTGATATTTGACACACCGCAAACAACTTCCTTTGATGTCAAAGTTACAGACGTAGGATTTCAAAACCAATCCCAAATTTACACCTCCGGATTCAAGACCAAGAGCCCAGACCTTGCCGTCGTTGAGAGTTCGACAGAAGCGATCACCGTGCGGAGCAAACCTACTGAAAAAACGGCCGAAGAAATGAGGCCATTTGTGATTACCGGGCGGATTAAATGGTTGAAATCAGACGCGGCCAGCAGCCAAAGCGAAGAAACCGCAACCTTTACGCCATTGATTGTGGTCGCCTTTTCACTTGGTGCTGCGGGTATTGTCGGTCTGCTTCTCGTGCCAAACGATCTTGCATCATCCAGTGATCACGGTGAACACCATTAGAAGATCTGTCGGTTTCGGGTAGGAGAAATTTACGAAGCCGCTCCGGTCGGATTTACAGAATTGAAAACAACTGAAACCTGATTGATTCAGGCTAAGAATCCGATTCGATTCATTCACTTTCCCAACAATGCAGAAAGCTCGCCATGCGTTATTGCCTTCTCGTTTGCATACTAGGCGCGGTAAGCTTCGGCTCCCGATCCACTCTTGCCGATTCGCAACCACCAAACATCATCTTTATTCTTGCAGATGATTTGGGGTATGGCGATCTCGGTTGCTACGGCCAAAAACTGATTCAAACGCCGCGTCTTGATCAAATGGCGAAAGAAGGCATGTTGTTCACCAACTTCTATGCCGGAAACACAGTTTGCGCGCCGTCGCGATCAGTCTTGATGACTGGACAGCATATGGGACACACACATGTTCGGGGCAATGCAGGTGGCCCAAACATGTCCAAACAAACACTCCGCGATCAAGATGTCACTGTTGCAGATGTAATGAAATCCGCCGGTTACCAAACCGGCTTGTGTGGAAAATGGGGTTTAGGTGATGAAATCACCGGCGGGAGGACGGGTTTGCCGCGACGTCAAGGATTCGATTTTTTCTACGGGCAGCTTAACCAAGTCCACGCACACAACTATTACCCCGAATTTCTTTGGCGAAACGAAACAAAAGAAAAACTGAGGAACATCGTCGAATCCAATGACAAGTCTTATGGTGGATTTACCGGCGGCTGGGCAACAAAACGAATCGATTACACCCATGACTTGGTGTCAAACGAGGCACTTTCGTACATCAAACGAAATGCCTCCGGAGACGAGACGGGTAAACCATTTTTTCTTTTTCTTTCGCTAACCGTCCCTCATGCCAATAACGAGGGAACCAAGGGAACCGGCAACGGGCAGGAGGTGCCAGACTACGGTCAGTATGCCGAGAAGCATTGGACGGATCCTAACAAGGGGCAAGCCGCCATGATATCTCGTATGGACAGCGATGTTGGGAAAATCCTCGACCTTCTGGAAGAGCTGGGCATCAGCAAACAAACACTTGTTATCTTTTCGAGCGATAATGGGCCTCACAATGAAGGCGGCCACAATCCGCAACTATTTGATCCCGCCGGTCCTCTTCGCGGAATGAAACGAGATCTCTACGAGGGCGGCATTCGAGTTCCCTTCATCGCTCGCTGGCAGGGAACGACGCCAGCGGGATCAACATCGGATCACGTTGGCTATTTCGGTGATTTAATGGCAACCGTATCGGAATTATCCAAGGCAGATTGTCCCGAAAACGTCGATTCGATCAGCTTCGCTCCAACACTGGTCGGAAAGTCAGGGCAACAAAAAAAACACAAGTATCTCTATTGGGAATTTTATGAGCAAGGTGGGAAACAAGCGGTTCGAGCGGGCGATTGGAAAGCCATTCGCATGCCATGGCAAACCGGAAAAACCCAACTGTTTGATCTTGGAAACGACATTGGTGAAGAAATTGATCTTGCCGACAAAAATCCCGAAGTCGTAGAACGCCTGGAAGCAATGATGGATGAAGCTCACACTCCTCACCCCAACTGGCAAGCTCGCGGTCGTGCCCCAAACCCTCGTCCATCCAAATCGCCGGCCAACGCCAAACGCAAATAAAGTGCTCCGAAACGGTCAGCTGGTCGCATTGAATCCGGGTGTCAAAACGTGTCGATTCAAGCCTGTTGATGGATAAAACGGAAGCTTTAAAATCTCAGCGACTGACAAATCAGGGCGTTACCTTAGAGCTCATGGACGGCTGAAATACGTTGGACAACGTCATTTACAATTTGCCGGCTCGCGAAAGTATTTTCTAAAAAGTCGGTGCCGATGCACCAGAGACATTATTGGCCTACTCAGACTTTGACAAAACAGTTGCTGGCAATCCGAAGAAAGCGCCCTTAAAAACTTGGTCGCCCCATTTGAAAGATTGGCAAGACGGTGATCCGACTTAGAAAAACGAAAAAGGCAAGGGTTTGGTCGGCGCAGTTAATTACCTTTCGGACAAAGGCTGTCATGTGGGTTGTCGTTGTAACGAAGAAATAGCCGTAACCCTAAATCGATCGGGAATAGCACCTAACTGTTCAAGAAAACTTGCTTGGCACCCCGTTCAACCGCGAGGGCATCGCCCCGCGTGTCGCAGAAAAAATGGCACAGTGATCAATTCATCCAGCACTAATGCGCCATTCAATGCAGTCGTTGCAAGTCGTGAAAAATCAAATGCAAGCTTGAGCCGGATCTGCTTGAAACTGGATCGTAACGCGGCCCGATGGGCACGCGGTTTAACAATCCGACTGCCCGACAATGAATGGCTGAGATCTTGGCTCTTGATTCTCGACCTCTGATTTCCAACTACTCTTGAACCCGATTTTTCCGATTCGTCAATTCCTCAAAAACGACTTTGTATTCCGTCTCCAGTTTCTTAAACCCTGCTTTGGCATCATCGTCGGGAGTTAATACCTCGAGCGCCTGGGCCAAATCCAATGCATGCTCGCAACAAAAGACGCGAAAGGAGCCCTTGAGATAATGCGCTTTGGATGCAATTTTAAGCAAATCGTTTGCGGAAACAGCGTCTTCGAGTTCACCCATGATTTTGGGCGATTCGTTACGAAAGATCTCGATCAATTCCATCAACAGAGCTTCATCGTTTGCGGTCTGGCTGAGGGCTTCGGACCAATTCACTGAACCCTTCTGCAGCGGCTTTTTCTTCAGCTTGGTCTGGAGCTCAACCGATATTGGCTCCTCAAAGACCTTGGTGTCACCATTTTTAACAAGCCGTTTAACCTCCAACATCAAGTCGTGCGGCCGCAAGGGTTTGGTCACATAACCATCCATACCCGCTTGAAGGCAACGTGACCGATCGCTTTCTCCAGCATGTGCGGTCAAGGCGATAATCGTCGTGTGTTTGTCCATTGCCAGTTCGAACTCCCGTATTTTTTGTGTCGCTTCGATTCCGTCCACGTTTGGCATTTGGATATCCATCAGCACTAAATCGAAATCGCCACGGGTCGCCAGCTCGATAGCTTCTGCACCATCGGACGCCAATGTAACAAAGTGATCTCGTTGAGACAAAATCGCCATTGCCAATCGCTGATTTACGAGGTTATCCTCCGCGACTAATATGTTGAGCGAAGGTATATAAGGTTCACCGTCGTCAAATTGGGTTGTGATATTTTCATGTGGTGAAACCACTGAAGCAATCGCATCAAAGAGTTCTGACTCCTGGATCGGTTTGAGCAAGTTGAACTGCGATTCGATCAAGGGCTTTCCAGATTCGCCATCACCGTTTTTTGCTTTCAGCTTGGTCGATAGCGTGATAATTTTCAGCGCCGTCTTTTTCTTCTGAAACTGCTGCAGTCGATTTAATGAAAGTTGCTCGATCGTACGCTCGTCAGCGATCATCAATTGATAGTCGTTCTCCGAATCCAGAATTTCGTCAAAGGCTTGATCGGCACTGGAAAACCCGACCACATTTAAGTCCCAACGCTGAAGGACCTTCTGAAGGACAGACAAGCTACGCTGGTGCTGGTCAACAATCAAAACGGAAGAAACCAAGTTGCTTTCGATTGGGAATAATCCATTTCCATTTTCCGTTCGGTCTTCCCAGCTGGATGTAAAGTGAAAAGTACTGCCCTGCCCCAGCTCACTTTCAACCCAAATTTCGCCACCAAGCAATTCAACAAGGTTGGAACAGATCGCCAGCCCTAAACCGGTTCCACCAAATTTGCGAGTTGAAGTATTGTCCGCTTGTTCGAATGCATTGAAGATTTTTTTTCGTAGATCGGTACTGATCCCCGGTCCGGTATCACTCACAGCGATATGAAGTACCATGTTTTTTTCGATTCGATCCGAGACGGTCACCGTGACGACCACCTCCCCCTCTTCAGTAAACTTCACCGCATTGTTTACCAAATTCGTGACGACTTGGCGAAGACAAACCGGATCTCCGTAGATTTTATCAGACACATCACCCGCGACATCCAACACAATCGACAGTCCTTTTTCGTGTGCGCGAATCGACAGTGGGCGTAACAATTCGCCCATTTTGGTGCGAAGTGAAAATTGCTCTGGCTCGAGCTTTAACTTTCCAGCTTGGACCTTTGAGTAATCCAATATATCGTTGATAATTTCCAACAAAGCTTCGCCTGAGTCTTTGACCATTTTCAGGTATTCAGCTTGCTCGCGTGCCAATCTACCCTCGAGCACCAACTCCGTCAGCCCGATGATTGCATTCAATGGTGTTCGTATCTCATGGCTCATGTTTGCTAGAAAAAGTGACTTTGAGCGATTGGCCTCATCGGCAGCATCTTTCGCCAGTTTTAATGCCTGCTCAGCTTCTTTTTGATTGGTGATATCGACAACACTGCAGATCGCTTCATTGGTTTTGTTGTTAACCCGAACCGCACCGACCAACACCGGAATACGATGACCATCCTTGTGAAAATATTCCTTTTCCATGGGACGGCAAAAACCGGTTTCAACGATTTCTAATTCCATCTTCTGATCAACGGTATGAAACTCCGGCGGAGTCAACTCGTCCCACCGTAACCCATTTTCACTTATGTCAATGTGAGAATAACCAAGCAGTTGCAAAAACTCATTATTGGCATCCAGGATCTTCCCATCGAAAAGTCCGGTAAAAATACCGATGATGTTTGAGTTCACGAGGCGACGAAAGCGGGCATCGGTTTCTTTTTGCCTCTGCTCCGCCTGAATTCGATCGGTCACTTCCCAGAACATGCCTTGAACGCCAATGATTTCCTTGCGGGCATTGCGAATGGGTGCTTTAAAGACCTGCACGTAAATTTTCTTTCCATCACGCAGAATATGCTCTTCGATATCCTCCAGCGGTTCTCCATTCGCCAAAACCAACCGGTCATCAGCGGCGTACTTTTCTGCTTGCTCTTTCGGAAACAAATCAAAATCGGATTTCCCAAGACATTCCCTTTTGCTTTTTCCAATCGTCTCAAGAAAACGAGCATTCGCAAACGTAAATTTCGACTTACTGTTCTTTTGAAAGACATTCAGCGGAAGACTTTCAATCAACGATTGGTAGCTTTCAATCGCCTGCCGAAGCCCCTTCTCTCGTTTCCGTCGGTCAACCGTATGCTGATCCAATTCAGAGGAAACCTGGGAAAGCTGCTGTTGAATTTCGATCGCCTCTTTTTCGGAAATGCCAACTCGTGCTTCCAATATCTGGTTCATTTCTGCGAGGCGAATCGAAATTCCACGTCTTTGCCAACAGACGTAGGTAACGCAAACCAACGCAAAAATAGAAAGGCTGCGGTCGACGAAGATCTGGCCAAACACTTGGGTGATCGTTTGATCAACCTCTAACGGAAAGTAAGCACCCGCCATCGTCGTAACAAACGAGAGGAATGAAACAACAATAATGTCAGTTCGGACCGGCGACCAAAGTGAAAACAAAACAGCCGCGAAATAGGGGATGGCTGAATCAAAGTTTTCGTCGTACAAATCAAAGCAGAAAAATGCCGCCAAAAAAAGAAGACTAAAAATATAGGCGAGTGCTCGTGTCATCGCGGTATGTCGCTGGCCGAATCAGTAGTAAGCTTAACGTTCAATTCTATCTTTATTGACTGTTCAATGGTCGCCAATAATTCAAAGGCATTGAATTGAAGGAATAAACAAATTATTCCATTAAAATAACAAAAGCTCGAAACTTGCGAAGGAATCCCCCCTGAACAGAGACATTCAACAGATAATCGCCACAATAATTCAAAACGAATTTCGAATAGTTGATTGGATAGACCGGACAATGGATTCAACAACCGGCGGTAAAAAACATGAACGTTTCTAAAGCGGGATTACAACTAGCAGCTTTACTTGGGCCACTGATCTTTTGCGTCGTGGCGATTCATCTAATCGAGCAATTCACGCAACGCCGCATGACGAAGTACTTTGGTTGGAAGTCTAACCTATGGACAGGCTGGCTCGGAGCACCAGTTCACGAATACAGCCACGCCATTGTTGCACGAATATTCGGTCATCGAGTTCAAAAAATCGTGCCGTTTCAGCCAGATAAAGAGAGTGGTCGGCTCGGCTATGTCCAATTAGCTTATGACCCAAAGAATTGGTGGCAAACAACAGGACATTTCTTCGTCTGCTACGCTCCACTCTTAGGCGGTACCATTTCACTACTTTTGTTGACACTTATTTTCTATCCGCAAGCGTTCAACGCTTGGGATCAGGTTTCGGCTAACGGCGAGGCTCAAAATCAGCTGAAACCAGCGTTGCAGCAAATCGGCCAAATCGTCACGCTCGAGAACCTAGCAACCATACGATTTTGGCTGTTCAGCTATTTAGTTCTTTGCATCGGCTGTCACATGGCGCCCAGCTCGGTTGACTACGTCAGCAGTAAACGAGCACACTGGCAAGTGCTACCGTTCGCCCTGATTGGGCTGGCAATCTTTATACTGTTAGGTGGATTACCGTCATCGCTCGATCAGTTGATCACTCCAACGTTTATGATCTTGCAGGCTAACTTGATCTTTGCGACTTTACTTTGCCTGATGGTAATGACCATTCTTTATATCATCACCGAAATGGTGAAATGGTTGTCATAAGCCATTCTGCGAGTGTCATGTCGAGATTTTGAATTCCAAACGGAAAGATCGTCTGCCTCCACCTAATCAACTGTTCGACGTCCGCAATAAGAAAAATGAATGTCCCCAATTCGCGTCGACGGTTCCGTAAATCAGCCGATTGAGCCAACAGAGACCAGACCCTTCCGAACCAAGGAAATGATGCCGACCACCGTCAATAATCAGCCCCCATCTCATGGAAGTGGCTCTCGGGCAAGTTTGAGTGGGCACCTGAATCAAAATCAGCGTTCGGAGTAATTTTACGTATTCGGATCTCGAATCTCGCCGTCAATTGATCAGCTATCGATCCCGGCCGTAACTTGATCCCGGCCGTAACTTGATCCAACAAGTGATCTTCGACTTCGATTCAGTCATTCGTTGTGACACGAACGAACCAAGCCACCCAAATTCGGTTATCGTTTCTTTGCATTTTTGCGATTTTTGTTTTTGGCATTAAAAGCAGGCTTACCGTTCTCAATCTTGCCACGCTTCTTCTTGGGTGTCTTTTTGAATAGTTTTTTCTCTTCCCCCCGTTCGACACGACGTGGCTGATGTGACTCCATACTAAAGTCCAATTCGCGACGATCCATATCCACACGAGCAACCCGAACAGTGACCTGATCTCCCAGTCGAAACTGGTTACCTTTGCGAAATCCTATAATCGCTTGAGCCCGCATATCGAACGAATACTTATCGTCGGGCATGTCTCGAATCGAAACGAAACCCTCAACGGGTAACTCTGTTCCCTGTGCAAAAAAACCACCTCGCATTACCCCGGTAATCACCGCCGTCAACTTCTCACCAATCTTGTCTGCAAAAAGGCCAAGCAGTTTTAACTTGATCAAATCTCGCTCAGCACGCGTCGCATTATCTTCTCGGGCACTGCAATCGTCACCAATTCGAGCTAGTGTCTTCTTGTCGACACTCGGCCTGCCTTTTTCGGCGATTGCGCCGACCATACGGTGAATGACTAAATCAGGATAGCGGCGAATTGGCGATGTAAAATGACAATAGGCATCACTTCCCAATGCGTAATGACCTTCTTCTTCGGGCGAGTACTTTGCTTTGCTCATGCTTTTCAATATCGCAAAATTGACGGCATGTTGTTGTGGAAGTTTTTTTACCTTTTCGACCAACCGCTGAATTTCAAATCGACTTGCGAGGTTATCCACCTCAATTCCCAGCCCTCGAACAAAGTCGGTCAACTGGTCAAGCTTCTTCAAATCGGGTTGTGGATGAATACGCCGCAGGAACGGAAGATCCATGTCGACAAAAAGTTCGGAAACGGCCTCGTTCGCCGCAAGCATAAACTCTTCGATGATTTGATGGCTTTCGGTATGCTTCGTTG
>CAJQQR010000011.1 GCA_905480545.1 uncultured Pirellulaceae bacterium | reverse complement strand
GTCATAATCATGATCAAGGCTGGGGCAACGATTTCAACAATCGTTCCCCCCATCTTTTTTTGCATTTCCGTGATCATAGAATTCGTGACTTCTTGCGGGATTTTTCCTTGCGATCGGAGTTAGAGTATTTATCTCAGTTTATCAGATCGCGGTAAATCCATCACGAAATCGGGTTGGACTCGCCAAACGCAGAAGAAAATTTCGTAAATAGGTGCGCTTTTTAATTACTATCGATGAGCGCATAAAAAAACGAGCGGCAGTTCGACCACTCGTTTAGAACGATTTTTTGCGTCTGCGGCGAAGCGAAGGATTCAGTCCTTTTTGGATTCGCCTTCAGCGTCTTTCTTTGGCTCAGCGTCCTTCTTAGGCTCAGCATCCTTCTTAGGCTCAGCGTCCTTCTTAGGCTCAGCGTCCTTCTTAGGCTCAGCGTCCTTCTTAGGCTCAGCGTCCTTCTTTGGCTCAGCGTCCTTCTTTGGCTCAGCGTCCTTCTTTGGCTCAGCGTCACCAGAAGACTTTTTCTTTCCGCTGGCTCCCGGGCCTTTTCGTTTTTTCGGACTACCACCGCCGCCCATGGCACCCGGCAAGTCGTTAGGGTCTCGCGTTGACCCAGCTGGGGCGTTTCTAATGGCACCCTTTGGAACGTCTGTTTTTACGTGATAGGAACTAAACACCCATTCCGAATCATCGAAATCAGTTTCAGCGTTCTTGTCAATTTCGTCCTCGCTCCTTAGCAGCCGTTTGTAGACGACCCAGATGAATTCCGGGGCTTTACCCGGCATCGCGTGATACCACACATACTTGTCCTTGCGAACAAAGTTCATGGCGCGGATGGACTTGTCATCTTCGCCTTTTTTCTTCTCAGGTTTGACGACTTCAATAATCGCAGGTGTCGCGGCAATAAACTCTTTCACATCAGCCATTGTTTTAGCTTCATCTGCCCTCAAACTGATGTTTTCAATTGACAATTTCTCAAGACCGTCTTGAGCTTTATTGAAACTGGGCAGCACGTAGCCATACTCGTAGCCAAGTCCAACGACAGCGACAATTAGTATCAGACCCAATATGCTCATTCGGACCATGAAAAACTTATCCGATGATCCGCCGTGCGACCCCGCAGATTTTGGACTTTCCGTTTCTTTACCGGACATGAATTACCTCTAACTACGAAAAATGATGTGATGATGCAAAGGGTCAGTCTATCCGCATTGGAAGAGGGTGTGTAGTAGCAAAATTGGTGCCTTTGGGCGGAAGCTGCAATTTTGATGAGTGATCACCATTTCAATAGTGCGACCCTGTGGTTTCCCCCCAAAAAATGCGACCAATAGTGCAGCCGATTCTGCCGATTTTAAGAACTCGGGATCCAATCGAAATCACACCGGCGCAGGTGCTGAGACGGATGGCGAATGGGTCACGCGGGCACTTTTTTGAGCCTTGTATAAGGTTCCGCCCAACTCGCAGTCATGAATGCGACAAGCGACTTTAATTGGGGTAAACTAGCGGTTGTTAAATTTCACGCGAAAATCATCGCCGCTCACACATTCACAACAATGTTTCAATCCGCAAAAAGTTTTATGGAATCTTTTTTTCAGTTTGTCCCCGTTGGTCGTAGAGCCTCCGCAACGGGAGTCTTGTTTTTCTTCGTGTGCCAGTTTTTGTTGGCGACTGAGGCCAAGTCCATAGACGACAACTGGCCGCAGTTTCTGGGCCCCAATGGTGATTCGCACGCCCCTGCCGCGCAGTTGCCAACCGATTGGAGTGATTCCAAGAACATCAAATGGAAAACGGATATTCACGGTCAAGGGTGGTCGTCGCCAGTTATTTGGAAAAATCAAATTTGGTTATCGACAGCGAACGAAAACGGAAAGGCGTTTTATGCAATTTGCTTGGATAAAAATTCGGGCAAAATGATCCACGACATCAAACTATTTACCGAAGAAGAACCCCGATTTAAGCACGCATTCAACAGTTATGCCTCTCCGACGCCCGTCATCCAAGAGGATCGTGTCTACATTCATTTTGGCAGTTACGGCACCGCCGCAATCGATACGTCGTCTGGCAAAGTCCTATGGTCACGTACTGACCTGGAATGTGATCATTTTCGCGGACCAGGATCGTCACCGATTCTTTATCGTGATCTATTGATCTCGCATTATGACGGAGCTGATGTGCAGTACGTCATTGCGATGGACAAGAAGACGGGGCGAACGGTGTGGAAAAAAGATCGTGACATAAAGTACGGAACGGACAACGGTGATATAAAAAAGGCATACTCTACGCCTTCGATTTTTAACATCGACGGTGTTGATCAATTGATCAGTCCATCTTCCAAAGCCACGCTCGCACTTGATCCGTTAACAGGAGAAGAGTTTTGGCGCATCACGTATGGTGAATTCTCTGCAACCGCTCGGCCGCAGTATTTTAATGGCCGATTTTTCATCAACACTGGATTCTCAAAAGCTCAGTTGATCGCCGTAACTGCCGGTGGCTCTGGCGACATCACCGACTCGCATATCGTTTGGGCAGCAAAAAAGGCGATTGGCTCTAAGCCGAGCCAAATAGTTGTGGATGGGTTGATTTTTTCCGCGGCTGACAAAGGTGGAATCGTTGCGTGTATTGACGCGAAAACTGGTAAGTACCATTGGACAGAACGAATCGGCGGCGAGTTCACGTCGTCACCATTGTTCGCGAACGGCAACGTATACTTCTTTGACCAAAGCGGGAAAACAACGATCGTAAAGGCCTCGGCCAAATTTGAGGTCGTTGCGAAGAACAATTTGCCTGACGGATTTATGGCTTCGCCCGCCGTTTCCGGCAATGCATTGTTTCTTCGAACCAAAAAAGCACTTTATCGGATCGAAAACTAGATTTGCGTGGGATGCTTTATTAAACCGTTGGTTTATCCAATCAATAAAAGATTAGAATTCTTCGGTCGGCTTGCTATGGCAGCTGAGTTTTTGAGATGACACGCTTTACCCCATGAAATTTTGCCGGTTCGTGACGCAACGAACCCTAATAAACCGAGCGATTGATGTTTGTGCTTTTTTCAATACTCACGATTTTTACAGCCGAGCGGAATGAGTCTTTGACTGCTCATCCATTTCACGTTAGCGTTGCGGAAATTGAGTACAACTCGGTTTCAAAAAAGCTGGAGTGCGCTCTTCGCATTTGGCCAGAAGATTTGGAGAAGGCACTCAATAAATCAAGTACCGAAAAAATCGATCTGGACGCGACAAAAGATATCGATAAACGGATCTTCAAATACATGCAGTCTAAAATAAAAATTGCCGATGATGGCAAGATTGCTAAGCTGATTTGGGTTGGAAAGGAAATGGGCATCAAACAAGGGTGGCTCTATTTTGAAGTCGAAACGGGCGTCCCGCCGGTCGGCTTCTCGTTTTCGAACCAGATGTTTTTTGAACTGCAGGACGATCAGGTCAACATGTTCAACTTTAGATTTGAAGATCGCCGTGCATCGATCTCATTCACTAACGTTAAATCACGACATCAACTATCCGAGGAAGATTTCGTGCCTATTCGTAATCCGTTTGCCAAACGAGCAAAAGAAGTTAAGAAATAGTTGGGATAGCAGGCCAGCGTGTCTAAACCCAACGTCTTTTTACCGTGAACCTCCAGCTTCGATCCGTTCATAAATGCTAAACGTTGTTGGATACTGGTTTCTTTCATCCGTTTCGTGTTGCTCGACTTCCAGCTGTTTCCACTGGCGCCAGTTGATGGGCGGAAAGTACGTATCCCCTTTTATTTCAGCATGGACTTTGGTTAGGTAAAGTCTGTCGGCTAATGAAAGTGCTTGGTGGTAAATTTCTGCGCCCCCAATCACAAACGCTTCAGGCTCGTCGCGGCAAACGTCGATCGCAGCCTCAAGCGAATCAACGACAAGCGCCCCTTCGAACTTGTAGTTCAATTGACGCGTCAAAATAACGGTCTTTCGACCCGGCAGCAATTTTGGAAGTGATTCAAATGTTTTCCGCCCCATTAAGATCGAATGTCCCATCGTGATCGATTTGAATCTTTTCAAATCAGAAGACAGTCGCCAAGGAAGATCGTTTTGATATCCGATCACTCCGTTGTCCGAAACGGCGACGATGATCGACAGTTTCATACGGCGACCGGTGCGGGGATTCGTGGATGTGGGCGGTAATCGATGAGCTCAAAATCTTCAAACTTAAACTCAAAAATGTCTTTCACGTTTGAATTGATTTTGAGTGTCGGCAAGTCTCGAGGTTCTCTTGTTAGCTGCAAGTCAGCTTGTTGCCGATGGTTGTCGTAGATGTGAACATCGCCGAAGGTATGGACAAAATCACCCACACCCAGTCCACAAACCTGGGCGATCATCATGGTTAAAAGTGAATACGATGCAATGTTAAACGGCACACCCAAAAACAGGTCGGCGCTGCGTTGGTAGAGCTGGCAAGAAAGTTTTCCGTCGGCGACGTAAAATTGAAACATCGTGTGACATGGTGGCAACGCCATTTCTTCGACGAAGCCAACATTCCAGGCATTTACGATTAAGCGACGTGAGTCGGGGTTTTTCTTGATGTCGTTGATCAAATTGGAAATTTGATCGATGCTTCTTCCGTCTGCTGTCGGCCAGCTTCTCCATTGGTAACCGTATACCGGCCCCAGATTCCCGTCTTCATCAGCCCATTCGTCCCAAATTTTGACGCCGTTTTCTTTCAAATAACGGATGTTCGTATCACCGGTTAAAAACCATAGCAGTTCATGTACGACGGATTTCCAATGAATTGTCTTGGTCGTGACCAGCGGAAAGCCGGCCGATAGGTCGAATCGCATTTGGTATCCAAATACGCTTGTCGTTCCCGTATTAGTTCGATCAGTGCGTTGAACGCCATGATCAAGGATATGTTTCATCAGATCGAGGTAGTTTTGCATGACATTTTTTAAGTTGCTAAGGCACTTCATTCAACCGGTGTTGGTTGGTGTGGGCCATGTCGGATTCTGACAATTGTGTTCGTTTTGCTAGAAACGCAACGAATTCCATTTGGAGACCAAGTTTTTAAAAAGAATTTCATCCAATCGAAAATCAGTGGTTTTTCGAGTCAAAATCGAAAATCCGTGGTTTAATTTTGGTAGCGAAGCAACAAACGTGTTTGGCTTCTGTCATCTGGAAATGGCATCCCATTAATTTCAATATCTTGATTCCGAAATCCGACGCTCCCAAATGATCGATAGAGACGACATCTCCGAATCTGAATTGCTCTCGAGACTTCGTGAGGAAGATTCCGGTCGCCATGATCGATTCGCGATGGTCTTTTCGAAAATGAAAGAACGATTGCGTCGGATTGTCAAATTTCGCTTGGATTATCGGTTGGCTGGACGGGTTTCAGATTCTGATGTAATCCAAGACTGTTACCTGCGAGCGGCTGATCGATTGGATCAGTATTTGAACAATCCGGAGTTTCCATTGTTCGTCTGGTTGCGATTGCAAGTTCAGCAGCAAGTCGCCGATGTTCATCGCAAGCATTTGATGGCCGAAAAACGCGACGCCAGAAAAGAAATTACATTGAACGCCGTTTTGAATCACGGGGCGTCCGGCCAGACTTCCATGGCACTCGCGGCTCATTTGGTCGGGCAGTTGACATCCGCCAGTCGATTGATTGAACGGGGTGAGGAAATTGCAGCGTTGGAAACGTCTTTGAATGAGATGAATGAAATCGATCGTGAAGTGATCGCGCTTCGCCATTTTGAGGAACTGTCCAGTTCGGAAACGGCCGATGTTCTCGGAATCGAACCCGCCGCGGCAAGCAAGCGTTATGTTCGAGCTTTAAAGCGTTTGAAAGAAATCATGGCCAAACATGGATTCTCGAGGAAGCATTGAAATGAGCCGCATTTTCGAATTTGTCTTTACTACGAAATTCAGAGGAGTTGTGTAATGATTCCCGACGATCATGAAACCCGGCTCGATTTGCAAACAGAGATTGACAAGACGGAATCTCATTGTGCACCGAACGATTCAACGGCCGATAATTTGGAAAATCAGAATAGGGGAAATCGAGACAAGGTTACGTGGGACGCGTCGACGAGAAAAGGGCTTTCTGATCAGCAATGGCTCGATATGCTCGCGGATCGATTTGCAAAGGAATTGAGGAGTGGAAATTCTCCAGCGATTGAAGAATACCAAAAAGCAGATCCGAAATTAGCGGACGAAATCGCGGAGGTCTTGAGCTCGGTGGCAATGATCGAAGATCTAAAGCGGCAGAGTGAAACCAATGGCGAGTCGGGTGATCGTTTAGGGAGTTTGGAAATTGAACGGCTAGGCGATTATCGCATTGTCCGCGAAGTCGGACGTGGCGGAATGGGGATCGTTTACGAAGCAGTACACGAATCACTGCGACGAACAGTCGCAATAAAAGTGCTTCCGTCTCGGCTATTTGGCGATCAGGCGGCGCTATCGCGTTTTCAAAAAGAAGCACAAGCAGCGGCAAATTTACATCACTCTAATATTGTAAACGTGTTTGGTGTAGGCGAAGCGGATGGCTTGAATTACTACGTAATGGAATTCGTTAATGGGATCACTTTTGCTGACATTGTCAGGAAGCTTGCGAGAAAAAAGAAGGTTGAGTTGTCAGTTGACGTGCCGGCAACGCACGGTCAATCAGAGGAGGCGTTTGAGGCCAGGGTTCCCGAATTTAAATCGGAGCTTGAGCGTTTTTGTTGGTCGGCAAAATTGATGATGCAAATCGCCGATGCACTTCATTATTCGCACCGGCAAAATATCCTTCACCGAGATATTAAACCACAAAATTTATTGCTTGATGCAGAACAAAAACCGTGGGTCACCGATTTTGGATTGGTCAAGGAAATAACAAATCAGACGCAGACCAAAACGGGAGATTTGTTCGGCACACCGCAGTACATGGCGCCCGAATCGTTGGACGGTAAATACGACCAACGTAGCGAGGTCTATTGTATTGGCCTAACGCTGTACGAATTGTTGGCAGCACAGCCGGCGTTCGCATACACGTCGCCAACGCAAATTTTCAAAATGATTGCAACTCAATCGCCAACGCCGCTGCGGCAAGTGGACGCAAGCATTCCGCGGGACCTTGAAACGATTGTTCAAAAAGCGATGGAAAAGTCGCCCGGAAAACGCTACTCATCCGCGGCAACGTTGCGAGACGATCTAAATCGTTTCCTGGAAGACCGGCCAATCATGGCGAGGCCGATTTCGCGAATTGAAAAGGCGATGCGATGGAGTCAAAGAAACCCGCTGGTCGCATCATTTGCTTCTTTGTCGGCGGTTCTCTTGGTCGTTGTCGCGTTGGTCTCGTCGGTTGCGTATTTTTCGACAAGTAAAGCCTACCGCAAACTTGGCAAGAAGCACGCGGCATTGATCGATCAGCAAAAAGAAACGGAAACAGCAAAGGGAATGGCCGAGCAGAATGCGCTTCGGGCTAGACAAAACGAAGCACAGATGCGTATCGAATCCGAACGTGCTGAGGGGAATGTTGATCTGGCTATTCGGGCATTCGACGATTTGTTTCGGAAGATCATGTCGAAAGGGGCCGGTCGTGACTTGAAATCAAATATGGAACTGGAAGCGTTTGCTGAGTTAAGCTCAATCGGAACCTTGGTCACCAAAGATGATGCGAAGATACTTGAAAGCGTTATTCAGTTTTATCGAGAGTTTACCGAAAAGAACGAAGACAATGCTGAATTGAAAATCGAAATCGCCAAAGCTTTCCGCCGGATCGCCAATATTTACCATTTGACGGGCGAGTTTAACCTGGCGGAGGAAGGGTACCGAAAGGCTTGTCGTTTGTATGCGGCGATTGTCAAAGATGACTTCGAAGATGTCAATTCGGTGCTGAGCCTTGCCGAATGTCAAAATGAACTGGCGGTAACCTATCGTAAGAACAACAAGCCACTGGCGTCGCTCAACGAGCATCGTAACGCCATGCGACTTCTTCAACGCGAGCCCTATTCGACGCTGGAGTCATGCCGTTATATTTTGGCTGGGACCTTAATCTACCTGGGCACATTCGGAGAAGGCGGGAAGGGTGATCTCTCAAACTTCATTTCGCAAAAATCAGTGCCGCCGCAATTGCGGGAATCAAAGCGCGGTGATGCCAAGCGAAACCCTGCGGATGGTTTTTCAAATGAAAAGCGGGACAACGAAAATAGTCCAAACGGGGAACGTTTAAGCGGACAATATGATGAGGAAGCTCTTGATGATCGGAGGCCTTTTTCGCGAAACAATTCCGCAAACCGGGAAGTTGTTTCACGGATGCGAGATTGGGGGATGATTAAGTCGTTTCGGCAAAGTTGTTTGCGGCGCGCAGAAGAAATTGCTGATTCACTTTATCGCACCGACGGGAATAACGGTGCCTATCGATTACTACGGGCACAGGTTTATCGTTCGAAAGCATTTGCGATTGGCGTCAACGGTGAGCGGCGATGGCAAACAGTGCAGTTGCGACAAGCCATCTCCGAATTAGAGAATCTGCAAACGGACTTTCCAAGTCAGCCGCTGTACCGATTTGTCTTAGCGCAGACGTTAGCGCTTGACGTTCAGAATAGTGATGGGCAGTACTTGGTAAAAATGAAAGCCAAGGGCGTTGAAATTTGCAATTCGCTGATGGAAGAGTTTCCACGGGTCATCGAGTACGTTGATTTGGCGGCGAGCTTAAACGAAAAGTTGGCGACGTTGTATCTGGAAAGTGAACCGGGCAAAGCCGAAAAATACTTCCGGGAGACCCAGGTATTGCTGTTGGAATTAATTGGCGAAGTCCCAAGAGTGAAAAGTTACTCGATGCGGTATGCAAACGTGTCGGTCATGCTCGTGGATCTGTTGGTCAATGAAAAAATGATTGGCGCGGCGGAGCGAGAACTGAAAAGCCTGCTTGCTTTCGTGCAGCGACCTTTCTTCCCCCGAGGGAATAAGAAGCTGGAATTGCTTGAGTCATGCCGCGAGCGACTCAGGAAAATGCGGCGAGAGTGATTCTGTCAAATCGACCCGGTAATCTTGCGTCAGATTTCACGCAAGTGTCCGCTGCCACGGTGTGAATTCGCTTGAGCATGACGAACAAGTAGCTACGGTGCAGGGTTGAAGCCCTGCCCAAAAGAGGTGTTTTGCTTAACGATTTTCAAAATAGCTCCATTGACGAATAACAATGTAATTCGAGAATAAGTGATTGGCAGTCGGCGAACGCTCTGTGTCGTCGATGCTTTCTTTCGTTCGGTCTATTGCCGGATGATCAAGCAAACATCGCATTTTCTAATTCAATAACAATCAGCAATTGTTGGTCCTATGAATTCTCTCGAACAACAAGATCCAGAAATATTTTCCGTAATTAATGATGAAGCCGATCGGCAGCGAACCGGCTTGGAGATGATTGCCAGCGAAAACTATACGAGCCGGGCTATCATGGAGGCTGCTGGCAGCATCCTTACCAATAAATATGCGGAAGGTTATCCGGGACGCCGATATTATGGAGGTTGTGAATTTGTTGACGTGATCGAAAACTTGGCAAGGGATCGTGCGACTGAGCTATTCGGTGCGGAATTTGCAAATGTCCAACCCAACAGTGGTTCACAGGCCAACCAGGCTGTTTACATGACACTTTTGGATCCCGGCGATACGGTCCTTGGATTGGACCTCGCACATGGTGGGCACCTGACTCACGGCATGAAGTTAAATCTTTCTGGCAAGCTTTACAACTTTATCAATTATGGAGTGGATCCGGAAAACCAACGGTTGGATTTTGATTCGATCGCAAAATTGGCACGTGAGCACAAACCGAAACTGATTGTTGCTGGCGCGAGTGCGTATCCTCGTGAAATTCCGCACGGTAAATTTGCCGAGATCGCGGAAGAGGTTGGGGCGAAGTTGTTTGTTGACATGGCGCATTATGCAGGGCTAGTCGCCGCGGGAGTCCACGACAATCCGGTCTCTGTCGCGGATTTTGTAACCACCACAACCCACAAGACGCTCCGTGGACCTCGCGGCGGGCTGATTCTTTGCAAAAAAGAATATGCAAAAGACATTAACCGTAGTGTCTTTCCAGGAATGCAAGGTGGGCCGCTCATGCATGTGATCGCCGGTAAAGCAATTTGCTTCAAAGAGGGGCTTGATCCGTCGTTTAAGGAATACGGACAAGCGGTTATCGACAATGCAAAAACATTGGCTGCAAAACTGATGGATGGCGGATTGTCGCTTTCGTCAAATGGAACGGACAACCACTTGATGCTTGTTGATGTCACCAGTCTTGGGATCGGTGGCAAATTGGCAGAGACGTGCCTTGATCGATGCGGGATAACTGTCAACATGAACATGATTCCGTTCGATAAGCGGAAGCCAATGGACCCAAGCGGAATTCGTATCGGGACTCCTGCATTGACGACTCGTGGAATGGGCGAAACCGAAATGAATCGAATCGGTGAATGGATCTTAAACGTACTGAAATCTCCTGAAGACGAATCCATCTTGGCTGCAACCCGATCCGCGGTCGCTGAAATGAGTGAGGATTTTCCTGTTCCTGCGGACCGTGTCACCGTCTGATTTTCGCTATGTCGGGTCACTTTTCTGTTGTTAGCATCGATCGGTCGGAATTCGGCAACCACCTCGATTTTTTATAGCCAAATTTTCTTTCGTCAATTTTTCAAGCGGCTTTACGCAAACTTTATATGAGCAACGATGAACCATGGACGATTAAACGCTTGCTCGAATGGACAACAAATTACCTTTCAGAAAACCATTCTGATTCACCGCGTTTGGACGCGGAAGTGTTGTTGGCCGAGGCCCGCGGTTGCAAGCGAATTGAGTTATACACCTGTTTTGCGGAAGTGCCTCAACCAGATGTATTAGCAAAGTTTCGTGGTTGGATCAAAGAACGAGCCGGTGGTAAACCCGTTGCTTATTTGGTTGGCCACAGAGAATTTTATTCGATTCGCTTCGCGGTGAACGAAGCGGTATTGATCCCTCGACCTGAAACGGAAACGTTGGTCACATTGGCTTTTGACTATCTTCAATCATTGCCAAAGAGTTCCGGTCCATTTTGTGTTTGCGATATCGGAACAGGTAGCGGTTGCATTCCGGTTGCCCTCGCGAAAAACTTCTTGGAATGCGAATTCATGGCAGCAGATATTTCTAAAGCGGCGTTGGCAGTGGCGAAACTTAACGCCGAGCAGAATGGGGTTTCTGATCGAATTCGTTTCGTCGAAAGTGACGTCTTCGCAAAAATCGACAGCCAACCAACTTTTGATTGTATTGTCAGCAATCCACCCTATATCGCTCAGTCTGAAATGGCCGGACTTGACCGAGAGGTTCGTGATTATGAGCCTAATGGGGCATTGGTGTCTGGTGAAACAGGTACCGAAATCATTGAAAAGATTGTGTACGAAGGGGCTGAGAGACTGAAATCCGGTGGGCTGCTGTTATTTGAAATGAGTCCGATGATCGCTGAGCGTTGCTTGAAATTAGTCAACGATTCGGGTCTTTATTCCAGCGTAAAAATTGAAATGGATCTCGCGCGGCTACCGCGGGTTGTCACTGCGATTCGAAAGTAGCGAGACGGTAACTGATCGTTAAATCTTGTGCAACTGCGCGGTTTTGACATGGTCATGTGCCAAATTTTGCACAAAGTTGGACATTTTTTCTAAAGATATAGTGCTAATCGACCGAAAGTCGAATGCTAGCGTTTTTTTGTGTCTGACGTAAGTCTCTTAGCTGTAATGACTTGCGATCAGTGCCGTTGAAAGTTGGTTGTCATGGTATGTTTTCTGCATACCATTGAATCTCGTTTCAACAACCTACCCCGAAACGGTTAATCTCGGTTCGGTAGGAGACGCGACTTTTCAACAAAGGAATGAAAAAATGTTAGTACTATCAAGGAAGCAAAAACAGCAAATCAAAATTGGTGACGACGTTGTTCTAACAGTCTTGCAAGTAAAAGGTAATACCGTTCGGCTCGGTATCGAGGCTCCCAAAGAAGTCCATGTGATTCGGGGGGAGCTTGAGGATTCACGTGCCTCCAAATCGCCGGGGGCAAACACCAAGCCGGAGAATGGTCGTCGAGTTAGCGCTGCCCCAGCACGTGTTGGAATGGAAACGCAGCCCTCGATTCATCGTGGCGAAGTTGTAGAGCTTAAAATTCATGGCGGTGAAATCAAGCTGCCTGCATCAAACCGATTAACCGAAATCGCAAGCTCCTTGCCGACGCTGAATATCTCGCGATGATTAAACGTTTGAAGGAGTAGGTAGACAATTTGATTTGCAGCGAAGGGATTGCGCCTTAAATCAAATTGTCTTCAATAACGGAGTCAATTTTAAACAACGGATTCAATTTTAAACTAAGACAGCACCGATCGCAGAGTTGGGAACATTGCGATTTTCCACTTGAACGCCAGAATCGTTTCCTGCGAAAAGACAATCATTAAAACAGGTCACGACTCACGCTGAATTTTGCCTGAATCGGCTTTACGTCCAAGGCGTACATTCCACGACCATGTGTGGCAATGATCAGCATTTGATCACGGGGATGTACGAACAGATCAGAAATAAAGGTGCTGGGAAGACCGGCACCGAGCGTCTGATATCTTTTGCCTCCATCGATCGAGATGTAAACTCCCCAATCGGTACCAACATACAGAATTTTGGGGTTTTTCGGGTCTTCACGAATCACGTTAATTGGACCACTCGGAATGTTTGCAGCGATGGACTTCCAGGTCTTTCCGTAATCGGTTGACTTCCATAAGTAAGGAGTAAAGTCATCGTTGCGTTTTCCATTTTGAGCAAGGTAGACGGTGCCTTCAGCATATTTCGATGCAACGACTCGCGATATCCATCGGTCTTTAGCAAGTCCTTTGTTAAGCTTGATCCACGTTTTGCCGCCGTCGGGAGTCATGTGCGCGTTTCCATCATCAGTTCCGCAGTAAATCACTCCGGCCTTTATTGGTGATTCCGAAATCGATGAAATTGTTTGATATGATATGTCTCCAATTTCCTCAACGAGATTTCGCGTCAGATCTGGGCTGATTTTTTTGAAGTCATCACCACGGTTGTTGGAACGATACAAGAAATTCATCCCGTGGTAAATCACATTTGAATCATGCGGCGAAATGATAAATGGCGCAATCCATTGTCCGCGAAGTGGCGGCTCTCCAATTGCGGGTTGCGGCACGAGATTGGTCCGTTTGCGGGTCGACATATCCGTCCGCGATATCCGGCCGTAAAATCCAGCGGAGTAAACGATTTCCGAATTGGTCGGATCAATTGCATGACTAGAGCCTTCACCGCCGGGTGCAAACTCCCATTCGACAGATCGAATTCGGTTGCGTCCACGACGCAGATCGACGAGTGCTCGGCGGCTTCCGTGATCCTGAATTGAGCCATAAATATGAAATGGCTCGGCCATATCATAGCCAACATTGAAGAACTGAACGGCCGGGATTTTGTCTGTGAAATCACGCCATGAGTTTCCACGATCATACGATGCGACGACGCCACCATCGTTTCCATTGAGTAAGTAATTTGAGTTCGACGGGTCAATCCAGAGTGAATGATGGTCGCCATGCATTCGGCCCAGTCGTTTAAATGTCTTTCCACCGTCATAGGAAACATTCAAGGCCAGTCCCATGACATAAATGGTGTCTGCATCGTTTGGATCGACACGAATTTGACCAAATACCCAACCGTAAGTTGATGAAAGCCGTTGCATGTATTCATTGTCTTCGCTTGCTTTCTTCCAAGATTGGCCGCCATCATCCGATCGATAAATATCCGCTCCTTTGATCGTTTTGGTTTTGGGTCGACCGTACGAATCCAGTTCGCCCTCTTTAGGTTGAATGGCTGCGAGATCGTAATTGTCGACGAATGCGTAAATCACATTGGGTTTTGTCAGGCAAAGATCCAGCCCGATCCGACCTCGGTTTTTGGCTTCCGGAAGTCCCTTGTTGATCGCCGTCCACGAACTCCCACCATCAATTGTTTTATAGACCCCGCTGCCTGAATATCCTTTTTCGTTTCGAGGATCGTTCCAGCGTTTTCGAATCCGCTGCCAGGTTGAAGCGTAAAGTACATTCGGATCGGTCGGATCCATGACCAAATCGATCGCACCGGTTTGTTCATTGATATATAGAATCTTCTCCCATGATTTTCCGCCATCGATCGTTTTGTAAACACCACGTTCTTTGTTGTGTGTCCATTCGTGTCCTGAGGCTGCAACGTAGACGATATTCGGGTCAGTCGGATGAATTTGAATGCGAGGAATCGTATGCGTTCCGGTTAGCCCCATATGGGTCCATGTCTCGCCTGCATCTTCGGATTTGTAGATTCCCGCGCCCGCCATCGAGCTGCGAAATACATTGGCCTCACCTGTTCCCACCCAAACAATCTTTGGATTCGACGGAGCGATGGTAACCTCGCCAATTGATGTTGAAGCGGCATGTTCAAAAACAGGCCTCCAGGTTGTGCCGTCATTTTCTGTTTTCCAAACGCCACCTGAGGCCGTCGCCGCATACATCGTGTAAGTTTTGCCACGTGGTGTTTCGACGGCAACATCTGTGACTCGACCGCTAATATTGGTCGGTCCTAGAAACTGCCATTTAGCATCTTTGAATTGCGAGTCGGACTTCATCGCAACATGTTTTTTGTAATTCTCCAACCTCTCGACCGGATCGCTGAAATCCTGAGAAAAACCAGCTACGGGGATCAAGGTTTGCGCGATGATGAGCAGCACAAAGAAATTCGAAATGGAACGAGTCATGTTGGTTTTGTATTTTGGTTTTGAATAGTTGAGCGGCTGTCTTCGTTTTCAGATATTCCATCGTATCCTGAATTTTTCACGTTTGTAAGTTGCTGTTTTGAGGAAGTGATGAATTTCAAATCATCAAGAATTCCTCGCTACTGCCGAAAAAAATATCTTCTGGCGCCATCGATGGAAATGCGAAAAAAAACGACGAAGCGATGTCGCTTCGTCGTTGTTTTTTCTTTTTCACCAGTTGTCAAGCAAGAGTCTCATCAAGAGCTGGGTTTACTTGATTTCCGGAAGTTTGATTTTCATCAGTTTTCCATTCGGTTTATCGCCATCGGCGGTGCCGATTACTGTCACGTAGGCGTTTCCTTCGCCATCGCAAACCATGGCAGTGGGCTTATCCAAGGCCATGACCTTGTCGCATTTTACGCCAGGCTCGCCGCCATCGGTTGATTTGGTCAAGTGAAAGAGCCCACCCTGTTTGGTGTCGATCCAGTTGAAGTCCAATGCATACATTTGATAGCTTTTCGCATCGTAAGCAATCGAAGTGATGTCGCTAAGTCCCGTTTCAAAGTTGGCAAGCATTTTTCCGGACTTTGGGTCGTAGAACGTCAGTAAACCATCTTCTGGAACCGTGATCTCACCCATTTGTCCAACCACCACGTAGCCATTTTTGGGATCGATAGTGAGACCCACTGGTGCGTCGACCTCGACCGCCTCTTTGGTCGCAATGTTGCGAACGTATTCGGTGAATTTTCCGTCCTTGATCGTTGCCTTGGAAACCCATCCTTTCGTATCGTCACCATTGCAGGAAACAAATACGGTATCTCCGGAGATCGCAACGGCATAAAAATTCCCTTCGCCTTTGATTTCCTCTTGTGGTGCTAATAGCTTGCTGGAAAGCATATCAGATGCTTTGATGGATTGGCCTTCAGCCGGCAGTTTGTAGAGACGCAACAACTCTTCGCCGTCTTTGAACCCGCCACCGCCCACAACGAGATGATTCTCATCATAGAATCCGATTCCAAGGGGGCCAATATTGTATTTCGGACCTTTGCCATAAACATCAATTGGGAAATCGGTGATTACTGGAACAGCTTTCCCGTCAACCACTCGGCAAATGGTGCCCGCACCGCTGTCCGATACGAATAGGTGTCCAGTTTTAGGTTGAATCGCAACGCCGCACGGGTTGTTTAATCCAGATACGACGGTTTCAGCAACGACTTCAGCGGCTGAGGATGCTGTCGCAAGGGAACCGAGCATCAGCAGGGTCAAGAAAAATTTTCGCATAAATAAACTCCAGAGACGGTTATTTGGTTTGATAAAACTTGTGTGTGAATGCTTGAAGAGAGATAACGATCAAGCGACTTTTCCATTCACCGCGACTCAACGCTAACCATTAAATCGAAGGAACGAAGTGGGGTTTCAATCGGGCAGTTTTGGGGGCTTTATGTCAGGGTAATTGTTGCTTGATAGCCCCTCTTTTAAGAAAGCCACCAAATCTTTTTTGTCTTGTTCGGAGAGCCCAAGTTCAAAAATTTCTTCGTCCAATTGTGGATTTGCCGTTCCGCCCTTGTTGTAATATTCCACAACTTCTTCGAGCGTTTTCAAACTGCCGTCATGCATGTAAGGAGCCGTTTTCGCAATTTCACGCAATGTGGGCGTCTTAAACGAGCCTTTATCACCTTCCAAGTTTGACTCAACGAAGCGTCCGAGATCTGGGTTTTTGTTGATGATTCCAATTCCAATATTGTGAAAACCGCCATCGGTAAAATTCGGTCCCGCATGACAGGCACTGCACTGGGCCTTGTTGAAGAAGACGCGACGACCTCTTTTTGCGACCTCGGATAGTGCGTCCTCGTTGCCCGCTTTGTACTGGTCGAACGGTGCATTCCCAGAAATTACGGTGCGTTCAAATGCCGCGATCGCTTTGGCAACGTCGGAAGATTTCGGTTTTGCGCCGAACACGTCTTGAAACTGCGATACATATCCTGCGATTGAATTGAGCCTCGATTCCAATTCCTCGAGCGAAAGCCCCATTTCGATGGGATTTTGAATTGGCCCTAATGCTTGCCCCTCCAAATGGTATGCTCGGCCATCCCAGAATTGAAAAACCTGATAACCCGAATTAATAATCGTCGGAGAACTGCGTCCTCCTTTTTGGCTACTAATACCGGTTGCAAACGCGTCACCGTTGGACCATCCCTGAGCAGGATCGTGGCATGACGCGCACGAGATGGTGTTGTCTTTCGAAAGTCGCTTGTCAAAGTAAAGCTGCTTTCCCAATTCGATCTTCGCTTTCGTTAGCTCATTGTCTTTGGGAATCCGCATCTTTTTGAGGCCAAGTGGAATCTTCAACTCATAGTCTTGAGCCGCGCATTGCGTTGGCCCAAAAAGAAATTGCGTTGGCCCAAAAAGAAATTGCGTTGGCCCGAAAAGAAATTGCGTTGGCCCAAACAAAACTAGGAGAAGAAAAAGTACAATTCGATTCATCAATGAACTCCGCGGGAAAACTTTCCTTAATTTTCTCTGATAGAACGCCACTCGGCAACTGTACCCAATCCCATTTGGAGTCAATGGTCATCGTGAGTCGTCGAATGTTTTCCGATTTTTCTCGATTTCAGAGTCCGATTTGAATAATAAAGCCTCGGAACAGAACTTTTCTAGGTTGAAATGGTAGAAAGATTTGGGAGCGGAAATTCATTTTCGAAATCAGCTAATCCAATTTTGCATAGCCTCGAACTGCTTCGAATTTTTCGATTTTGTCCAGTTGTTTTAAAGTTAGACCGATGTCATCAATTCCGTTTAACAAACAGTCTTTCCGAAACGGTTCTATCTCGAAACTTGCTGAAAAGACATCACCAACAGTCACCATTTGGGACAGTAGATCGACCGTCATTTCGAAACCTGGCTGGTCTGCGCCCAACGCAAAAAGTTTATCCACCTCGGATTCGGAAAGTATAATCGGCAGGAATCCGTTTTTAAACGAATTGTTGAAGAATATGTCCGCGAACTTTGACGAAATAACGCAACGAAATCCGTAGTCCGTCAACGCCCAGACAGCGTGTTCACGGCTGGAACCTGATCCAAAATTTTCACGCGCTACTAAAATCGAAGCTCCCTTTGTTGCCTCGGCATTCAGCTCAAATTCTGGATTGTCTGACCCATCGTCGAGGGATCGCCAGTCAAAAAACAAAAACTGACCAAAGCCCGTCCTTTCGATCCGTTTGAGGAATTGTTTTGGAATGATTTGATCGGTGTCTACGTTTGCGCGATCCATGGTCGCGACAGTACCGGTATGAGTCGTAAAAGGTGTCAAAGGATTCTCGATCGATTTTGGTTGGAAGGTTTTCAGAAATGCGACGCTTGCAACTGAAGCAATTGCAGCCCATGAAAATGCAAAATGGCGAGAAAACCTGCCTGCGTCGGTTCTTTCTGTCCCCCTATTTTCTCGCCGCAACGTCAAATCAGCAAGTACAACAACGGTTCCTTTTTTTGCGATGTTTTTCCCGTCAATCTATCGGTAGTTTCTCCATTCAAGTGTATGAAATCGTTAGTTGAATGACTGTTATGTATCGGCAATAATGCGAGACCAATAGATCTTGTTTAAACGTTACACGTTGCATTGTTTTGCTGTTCAAATTGGGGTCGCTGTGCTTGCCAAATTAAAAACTTTTTCGCTAGTCGGAATTGATGCCGTACTAGTCGAAGTCGAGGTTGATGTTTCACCCGTTTCCGTCCCAAAGACCGTGCTGGTCGGATTGCCTGAAGCGGCGGTACGAGAGAGCATTCCTCGGATTGAACGAGCGATTATCAATTCAGGTTTTGAGAAGCCACGTGATCGAATTGTGATCAATCTTGCACCAGCTGAATTGCCGAAACAGGCGGCAACGTTCGATCTGCCAATCGCACTCGGAATCTTGCTGGGTAGCGATCAACTTGAAAGCGAGTTGCTGGGGCAATATGCGATCGTCGGTGAGTTGGCGCTTGAAGGCACGGTGCGTTCCGCCAAAGGCGTTCTCTCGATGGCGATACAGGCGGCAAAAGAACAGGATCTGCGCGGAATTCTTGTGCCAATGAGCAATTCACATGAAGCTGCAGTTGTCGATGGACTCGAGGTTATTCCGATCGGAAGTTTAAGCGAGGCGGTGGCGTTTCTTTCGGGCGAGTTGGTGATTGATCCGGTGCCATCCAAGGTGCAGGACTTGATGGAAGAGTATGCGGTTTATGAATTTGACTTTGCCGACGTCCGCGGACAAGAGGTTGCAAAGCGTGCAATTTGTATCGCTGCCGCTGGAGCGCACAATTTATTGATGGTCGGACCGCCCGGTTCTGGCAAGTCGATGTTGGCCAAGCGAATTGCAACCGTGATGCCACCGTTGTCACCGAAAGAGTCGATCGAAACAACGCGAATTTATAGTTCGATGGGAAAGCTCGAACCGGGGGTGCCACTGATGGCAAAACGTCCGTTTCGTCCGCCTCACCACACGATCAGCGAAGCCGGATTGGTCGGAGGTGGAAATCCACCCGCCCCAGGAGAGATTAGCTTAAGTCACAACGGGGTTTTGTTTCTGGATGAATTACCCGAGTTCAACCGCAGGACCTTGGAGGTCATGAGGCAACCGCTGGAAGATGGCACGGTTACTATTTCCCGAGCATTGACCAGCACCACATTTCCGGCGGATCTGATGTTGATCGCGGCCATGAATCCCTGTCCTTGTGGATATCGAACTGAGCCACGTCGCGACTGTCATTGCAGCGTGCCGCAAATCGATAAATACATGTCGAAAATTTCCGGACCTTTGCTCGACCGAATTGACATTCACATCGAAGTCCCGGCGGTTGAATACAAGGAACTTTCGTCCACCGTGGTTGGTACATCCAGTGCTGAAATGCGGGCGATGGTCGTACGGGCGCGAGAAATTCAAGAGCAACGATTTACTGGTTCGACAATTCAATTCAATGCGCAAATGACTTCTCGCCAAATCCGTGACTATTGCGGTTTGAATCGTGAATGTCAAAAGCTCTTAAAAGAAACGATGAATGACCTAGGGTTATCGGCACGTGCCCATGACAAAGTCATTCGGGTTGCCCGTACGATTGCCGATTTGGACGGCGAAGAAAATATTCAAGTCATTCACTTGCAAGAAGCCGTTAATTACCGAATCTTGGATCGGAATTTATGGACGTAGCCGGATATTTTTCGCACGCATAATGCCCTCGATGGGCTTTGGGATTTTATGGGGGATTCGGACCGGATTTCGCCAATTTCGTGAGATCATTGGTGTTTTGGAAAGACTGAATTCAGGCAAAACAAAGGGGCAAGTGTTTGTAGGGTGGAAAATAAGTTTTTTTTCAAAAAAAACAAAAAAGACTTGTCAGGCCGCTGATCACCGATATCATGGGAATTGCAGTGACGCTTGGCGGCGACCCAACAGACCTCCTTCAAATCCCCCTTTGGTCGCCGCCCTCTTTTTCTCTTGCACCATTGGGTTGACTGCTTTTGCCCAGTCGAATTCGCTTGAGTTGACCGAACGCCCGGGATTTCTTAAGGGCTGAACTGTTCATTCGTGCCGATGTTCATTCGTGCCGCTTCTCATTCGTGCCGCTTCTCATTCGTGCCGTATTGCTTTGGGAATCTGGCGAATCTTTTCGGTCACAGTCATTCGGTTTGATGAACCGATAGAATTTGATCTCAATTTGCGAAACGCCGAAGCGGTCAAAATCGACGTATTGCAAGGTCAGAGGGGCTGTTCCGAGAACTGCGAGATTTTTTGCTTGCAGGTAGATTGCGGGTTCAAAAATAAATGGCGAAGATTCCTTCTTTTTCTTCATTGTGTCGCAGGCAAACGTTACTTACTCTTTTGCGATGTTTTCTTTTTTGCAGGCAGTTCATCGAGAATGAACTCAACCGCACGATTGAGTTGGATGTCTTGAAAATCATTTTCCGCCGGAGCCTTCATGGATCCTTGCTTACGAATGATGTCTCTTGTGCGTCGATACTCCATGTAAGCTTCGGTTTGCTTTGGGGCCAACTCGATTTCGTATCCGGCGTTGGGTTTCACTCCCCAGGTATCCGAATCCGTGTGATTCGGTAGGCGATTGATGTTTTGTCCATTGGGTCTAAAGTAAGCTGCAGTTGTTAACTTCATCAAGCTTCGGCCATCTTCCAGTTCAACCAAGTTCTGTACGCTACCTTTTCCGAAACTGCGTTGGCCTATGACCGTCGCGCGGCCCGAATCTTTTAAACACGCCGCAACGATTTCACTGGCGCTTGCACTCCGAGAATTCACAAGAATGGCCATGGGGAATTTTCCGAAGGTCCCTTCTGATTTAGCGTTCCAGCGACGCGGGCGCGCGTTTCGCCCTTCGGTCCGCACGATCAAACCCTTTTCTACGAACAGGTCGGCTACACCGACTGCTGCCGAGAGCAGCCCGCCGGGATTGAATCGCAGGTCCATGATCAGGCCACGCATCCCATTCATCAAAAGGTCGTCAATTGTTTGACGCAATTCGGCGATGGTTTGTCGGCCAAAGTTGTTGATGCGCACATAACCGATTTTTGCTTCTTCTAATTCCGGCGTGGTGGTCAAGAAGTAATCCCATTGATCATCCGATTTTCGCTGATCGCCTAAAACGGTTTTGACTTGGACAATCGCTCGCTTTACATCTCGCTCTATTTCCTCGCCAGTCTTCTTGTCACGAAACACGATCTTCACGACCGAGCCAATTTCTCCCTTGATCTTTTCGATCGCATCTTCCACGGTTAAGTCTTTGGCATCTTGACCATCAATCTTGACAATCCATGTTCCCGCCACCACTCCGGACTCATAGGATGGCGAGCCGAGGATAGGAGTCACGACAGTGATGTAATCTTCGCCAGGTTCGATCACCACGCGTATCCCAATTCCACCATACGCTGATTCAATATCCGTTTGGAAATTTTCAAGTTCATTAGGTGGGATATAATCCGAGTAACGATCGAGATCGTGCAGCATTCCGTCGATTGCAGCTTCAATGAGCCGCCGTCGATCAACCGGTTGAACGTAGCTTCGTTCAATTTCGGCAAGCGAGCTGGCGAACAGCTTTAGCAGCTCCAAATCCTCCTGTTGCTTCTTGATTTTTTCTTCCAGTTTTGTAACCGCGGCAGATTTTTTCGTATTGTCTGCATCTGCAATTGAAGATGTAGACGTCGAATTTACTTTCACGGGTGCAGGATCCTGCGACATTCCATTTTTCCAGCCAGCAAGAAGCATGATCGCAACAACGAACGACGACGATCTCAATAGCCCGGCTGAATTTGGAAAAATCATCTTACGGTTCTTTCGTTGTTAAAAAAAATGAATCGTCTTCCGCGGACCATTCTCGCAAAATGCTGTGCGACTTCCACGGAGGAAACGAATCGTCAACAAGCTTTAGCAACTATGTTAGCACGTCCATCGGAAATCGACTGCAATCCTGGGAATCGAACGGGCGCTTGGGTTCTTCTCTGCCAATTTCAACCCTTCAAAGGCGTGCAAGGTCCGAGGATTTGTCATAAGATTGTCAGTTTTGCACGGTTTTTGAAAGTTTCCTTTTGAATTTCGCGTAGAAAGAACTTCTTTAATTCATTCATCAACAAACAAATCCACTATGGATCAACCGCGATACCCGCTCCACGAGCTCCAAGCTTTTTCGAAAAATGTTTTTTTGAAACTAGGTTGTAATGAGGCCAATGCAACAACGGGGGCGGAAGTGCTTGCTGAGAGTGACAAACGGGGAATCGATTCACATGGAATCGCTCGGCTTCATAATTACGTCCATTGGCTTACTGGCAAATTTGCGCCGGCAAATCCTGAGGTGGCCATTATTCGACAGTCGGGATCAACGGCGTTGGTCGACGGTGGCGGTGGTCTGGGAATCATGGTTGCGCCGATTGCCAATAAAATTTGTATTGAAAAGACGTTGGCATCCGGTACCGCGTGGGTCAATGTTCGGAACTCGAATCATTTCGGAATCGCCGGCTATTATACGAACCTTGCTGCTGAGCAGGATCTTGTTGGTTGGGCGATGAGCAATGCCACGGCACAAGTCGCTCCGGCTCGCTCCAAACAGCCGATGCTTGGAACCAATCCATTTTCGGTAGCGATTCCAAATCCAGGGAAATTTCCCCTAATGATCGACATGGCGACCAGCGCGGTTGCGTATGGGAAGATTGAAATTGCCAAACGTGAAAATGCCAAGATGCCTATCGGCTGGGCACTCAATCATCTAGGTGAACACACAACCAACCCATTCGAGATCGGCGGCAAGCAAAAGTATTCGATGCTGCCGGTTGGTTCGGTGAAAGAACACGGCGTTCACAAGGGGTACTGCCTTTCTGCGATGGCGGACCTGCTGTCTGGAGTTTTAGGTGATGCCGCTTTTGGACCATTTGGTCCCCATTTTATGGTTCCTGAAATTTCCCCTTCACCATTGTTTGGTCCAGGGCTTGGGCACATGTTCGGCGCATTTCAAGTTGAAGCATTTTCTGATATCGAGAGTTACCAAGCTCGCATCAAGGAATGGATTTCTGCATTCAAGCGTGCAGAACCAATCGATGAAAATGAGCCCGTTCTTGTGCCTGGCGAGCCTGAGCAGTTTGCCATGGCGGATCGGCTATTAAACGGCGTGCCGCTAAACCCTGAGGTGGTGCGTTCCCTTCGAACGATTTCGAAAGACTTGGGGGTTGCTTTCGATTGAAAGCGATCTTGCCAAGAGGTTTGATGCAACCGATCACTTTCATTTTTGGAAGGTCTTGGAGTTCTGGGTGTCGTAAACGCCACCTTTGGGGCGAGACTGACGATCGCATCCCATCAAGCGTCCGAGTACTGTATCCAAACGCCCGGTTTCACCACTTGCTCAATTGCATAAGTTCGAAATTACCCTTGAGTTTTGATAAGGCGTCGTTGCGTTGAATTCTGACTCAACCAGATTGAAATCTGAAATCGATTGTCCCGTAAACCTGGATGCATCCGATACAAGAATCTCTGAATGGCTTGCTTTCGGGTCATCCTGAACCAAAATCGATGTCGGACGTATCGATTTTAAAGTCAGCGGCTCGCGCAGCCACATCGTCCTCGTTCGCAATGGTGATTTCCGATGGCTGGAATGGCCGCATGATCGCCCAGGTGAAAACGGTAATCGAAACGCCAATCGGGGCAATTCGGGTCGTAGCTGGAACGATGTTTAGCGTGAAGAAAAGGTCAGAAATGTCCCGTTCAGCATCTGTCAAAACTTGTGTGTGTCCCAGCACAGAACTCATGACACGTGAGATCGCGGCAGTGCGAAGTCGTTCCATGCTTTAGCAAATTCAATTTCGCAGGAGGTTTCGCGGTTTTGCTGCCTTAGGATTGCGTGAGCATAAACTTGTTTTTGGCTACGTCTTTTTGCGTTTTCGTTTCGGTTTTCCTCCCAAATAGGAGTGTCCGGCATCGAGTAGGAATTTGTTGCGAAATGCTTCGCGTCCAAGTAGCATACGAAACCCCATTTTGCCCCTATGGGTCAGTGTTAACTCGACGTCCAAACGAACCCCCATCAAAATGATCGGGGTGGCAATTACCGGCCGCACTGCCGATTTCCCGTTCGAGCTACGTACCTTTCTGAACTCAAGTATCGGCGATTCAATTTCCCAGACATGTTCCTCATTACGTTGAACGGGGAACGTTGTGAATCGTACCCAGGAATTGCCATCTCGTTCAAATTCAATGATATCGTGAGCGTGTAATGCTGACGATCGAGCACCTGAATCCACTTTGGCTTTAATGGATCGAGTTCCAAAATCTGGTAGTTTGACCCACTCACGCCACCCGATTACTGGCAGTTTTGAATTGAAAGCGTCCATGAATTAGCGAATTAGATTGTTACGGTTTAAGGAAATCACTTTGAAAGGATAGCAAACTTTTTCCGAACCGAGTATCCAATTAGGCCTCGTTTCAATATCATCACACAATCAGGTGCGATCGTTTTGCGTCTCTTTCATTCCTTTTTCTTAAGCATTCCATCGTGAAGTATAGGTCGAATGCTAGACCTGCAGTTGATCGCCATCGGCCGGGTATTTCCAGTGGAGCCGCCCAGTGCGTGAAGAAGCTGTTTGGGCCCTTTCATCTTCTCGCGAAGGTGATGGAATGAATGACGAAACGAATCGCAGACCGCCGGACGGTTTGGAGTCGCCATCCAGTGAAAAAAAAGGATGGTGGGCACCATGCGGGCCCGGGGAAGTACTCGCCGTTGGGATTCCATTGGTGATCTCAACGCTTTCCTATTCAATCATGCAATTTTGTGATCGGCTATTTTTGGCATGGCATGACGAATGGGAGATGGCGGCGGTCATGTCTGCCGTTGTGTTGAATTGGACGGTGACCGCTTTCCCGATGGGGATAGCGGCCTATGCTGCGACTTTTGTGGCACAATATTGCGGTTCGCATGAAGAAAAGAAAGTGGGAGCGGTGATCTGGATGGCGATTCGGGTTGGTGTCTTTTTCTTTCCGTTTTTCCTGATCCTCGCTTCGTTTACAGAGAATTTATTCGCAGCGTTTGGCCATTCAGAATCCTTGATTCCTCTGGAAACCATCTACTTTCAGGTCGCCTGTTTTGGCTCTGCCGCCGTTGTGTTTGAGAATGCCCTATGTGCCTTCTACATCGGACGTGGAAAAACGGCGGTTGTGATGTACGTCAATTTGTTTGCGACGTCCATTAATATTGTCCTGGATGTTTGGTTCATTTTCGGGTGGGGGTGGATTCCTGAAATGGGCATCGAAGGCGCCGCATGGGCGACCACCATTTCTGTTTGGCTGAAGGTTGCGATCTTTTCGGCGATTCTATTCCGGCCAGTGAATATTGAACGATTCGGTTTGCTGACAGGCAAAAAGTTTGATTGGAATCTCTTCCGGCGACTGTTTCGATATGGTGGCCCGAGCGGATGGCAGCTGTGTATGGAGGGTGTCGCAATCTCACTTTTTATTCTGTTCATTGGGAGGCTCGGACACGTTGAAGCTGCCGCAACGACGCTGGCTTTCAGTGTCAACCTGCTAGCCTTCATTCCGATTGTTGGAATGAGCATGTCGGTTTCAACATTGGTTGGACAGCAAATCGGGGCTCGGCGAACGGACCTTGCAAAACGCGCCGTTTGGAATGGGCTTTGGATCTCGCTTGTTTACTCGTCGATATTTGCCATGTTCTATCTGTTTTGGCCAACGTTGTTTCTGCTTGCGCATCGATTGGAAACGCATTCCAATTCTGTGCTAATCGAATCGCAAGCCGTTTTTCTTTTGAGGTTTATCGCGGTTTACTGTGTGTTCGATGCATTTCAAGTGACCTATGCGGCGGC
>CAJQQR010000010.1 GCA_905480545.1 uncultured Pirellulaceae bacterium | reverse complement strand
CGCGTTTTTTGAATTGTTAAAGAAAAATGAAGCGATGGTTTGACAATGTTGCTAGCACACTTAAAATCTTCCTCCACGCCAGTTCAATTTGTAAGTTACGAACGTCAATCAACGATGTGATTGACGAGGATTTCGCCCGTTTATTCAAATGGGTGACAGATACAGGAAGTGTTAGGATTGTCTATTCAACCAGGGAATTTGGTTATCGATCAAGCCACCGAAGGCGAACGATATGATCAAAAATTTGATGACGCTTGCGGGGAATCAGCCAATCCCAACCGGCAGGGTGCGATTCAGCGTGATGCAATTTTTTCAGACGCGAAAAGTGACGAAGATCTACCGCCTAATTCGCAGAACAGTGATTCCATTTCTACAACGAGCGAGAATTCGACACGCGAAACACTTCCTCATGGTAAGCTGACGGATGGGAGTAGTTTAAAGCGAAGCGATTCGGCAAAAACTTCAGGTTCAAGAAACAGGTCGATTGCTTGCGAGCAAGTTCCTTCAAATACCGATGCAACCGGCGTTGAAACTCTTAACGGGCAGACGATCCGCCGAGATTCAGCATCGACCGCTAACAAATTGTTATTTGGCTTGATTGGCCAAGATCGATTTGACATGTGGTTCACTGGCGAACACTCATTGATTGTTAAAGACAATTACGTGATCGTTAATGCATCGAACGAATTTACGCTAGAAAGCATCAAGGCTAACTACTCAAGCGAGCTAAAACAGGTTGTTGAAAAGGGACAGTTCGCTGGACTGACTTTTCAATGCGTACAGCAGTTGAAAATGGTTTTGAATTCAGAAACGCCGATTTCATCAAAAGAAAATTCAAATCGGCAGATCGATCTGTTCGACGTCGGTCGCGTATCGAAATCTTCAAAACGAAAAACAGCGAAGAAAACCGCATCAGGATTGCTTGCCGAATTCGTGGTTGATCCGGAAAACGAAATGGCATGGCGCGCCTGTCAACAGACCCTTGCGACGCCCGGCGAATGGAGTCCGCTGTTTTTGCACGGAAACTCGGGAACGGGAAAAACGCACTTGCTTGAGGGACTTTGCTCCGAAGCACGGCGAAGGTCGCGGACCGGCAAGGTCATGTTCATTTCCGCGGAAAATTTCACGTCAGATTATGTCGGTTCACTTACGGCCCGCGCGATGCCGATGTTTCGCAAGCGATATCGCGAACTTGACTTCTTCCTGATCGATGACATCCACTTTCTTGATGGAAAGAAGTCAACACTGGATGAGCTCCAGCACACCATCGAGGCAATTGGAAAACGCGATGGACAGGTGGTCATTTCGGCAGATCGGTCGCCGTCAGAACTTGAATTTGCTACACCTGAATTCATCAATCGGGTCGCTTGCGGTTTGGCTTGTGAGATTGCATTGCCATCCGAATCGACAAAAAGAAAAATAATCAAACGGATCGCAAAGCTTCGTGGTTTAACAATTAAAAATTCAGTTTTAGATTACATTGCCGCGAATGTGTCCGGTGACGTTCGACTGCTATCAGGTGCCCTAAATCGCATCAAAGCATTTCAAATCGTCAAAGAAGAAACCATTTCGTTGGAGGAGGCGAAATTACAGCTGAAAGACCTAGTCGGTGCTTCGCGGAAGTCTGTATCGATTCCGGAAATTGAACAAGCGGTTTGCGATATGTTTGGCTTGGAAAAAAACAGCTTGCGATCACCATCAAAGGTTAAGGCAATCAGCCAACCTCGCATGTTGGCGATGTGGCTTTCGAGAAAGTACACCCGTGCCGCACTCTCTGAAATCGGAGAGCATTTCGGTGGACGTAGCCACAGCACGGTCATTTCTGCGAAATCAAAGGTGGAGAAATGGGTCGAGTGCGATGACTCGATCGGAATTCGACATTCTGAATTCTCCGTGACAACAGCCATACGACGAATCGAACATGAACTTCGCGTCGGCTAAATTTTCCGAGAAAGCGAACGACGACGACTTCGATAGGCCGAACAATTCACTTTGTTAATTGAAATGTGACGTATAATAGAAAGTCAGTCTGACTCTCCTCAAGAACTTTCGACCATGCGTAGCCTGAACTCGATTTGGCCCAATCCTTGCTGGATTCTAACACTTGGACTCATGCTATTTTCGTTGAGTCTTTTTGCCGCTCAAGTGAATGCGATCGACGAATTCGACATCCTTAGAAATGATGTTCGGGCCAAGCTAATCGGAGAAGTCTTACTGGAAGCCCAGGATGGTGGCTTGATGGTTCGCACCACCGACGGCAACATTTGGATGCTACAACCGGATGAGATCAAGGCCAGGAAAACAACCGGCGCGAAATTCAAAGGAATGACGCCAGACGCCGCCGCCAAACAACTCACCCCGAAACTCCCCAAGTCAACGACGCCGTATCGCATGATGAAAGCGAAAAATTACGCGATCATTTACAACACAACTCCGACATTCGCGAATTGGGTGAAGAGCCTTTATCTGCGACTGAATGTTGGGTTCAAAAATTACTGGAAGAATCAGGGCGTAAAACTTGTCGAATCGGATGTACCACTTTGTGTCGTCATCTTTAAATCAAAGAAGGAATTCGACAACTACGCTATTGCGACACTGGGAAGCGTACAAGGATCAGCACTCGCTTATTACAATATCAAGTCTAACCAAGTTGTAATGTACGACTTGACCGGAACAGCACAGTATTCAGGCCGTGGCCGGGTGACATCATCTCAACAGATCAATGCGATTTTTCAGCGGCCTGAAGCCGAACCGATGATTGCAACCATCATTCACGAAGCCGTTCATCAAATAGCCTTCAATTCTGGATTGCAAAAGCGGTTCGCGCCTTGCCCATTTTGGCTGAACGAGGGAATGGCAATGTATTTCGAAGTCCCGGACTTAAAAAGCAAGCGTGGCTGGAACGCGATTGGCCAAGTCAACAATATGCGACTGCGGCAATTGAAAACCATGCTTAGGGGCGACCAGTCAAATTTCTTTGATGCAATTATTCGCGGTGATCAGAAATTTCGAGAGCCTGAACAAATACTTAATTCTTATGCCGAAGCTTGGGCGTTAACGTATTTTTTAATGAAACGAAAACAGAAAGAACTTAATGCGTATCTGCATGAACTGAATTCAAACCAATTGTTAAGCGAACCAAGCGAAGAACAACGTATCGAAATTTTTGAAAGACACTTCGGAAAAGTCGCGACCGTAAAAGCTGAGTGTTTTCAATTCCTCCTGAATTAAGACCAGCTTTCAGGAAGACTAGCTTTCAGGAAGACTAGCTTTCAGGAAGACTAAGAAGATTTTCATTTAGTCAACCAAGAATAGAAAATGGACTGGAAAGAGGGCAGATTCTCACCAGTCCATTTCTACTGGAGCCCGGAAAGAAACCT
>CAJQQR010000009.1 GCA_905480545.1 uncultured Pirellulaceae bacterium | reverse complement strand
GATGAACGGGCATTGTCCGCTCGCCCCGTATCTCGATTTCGCCGAAGGCTTTAAAATACATGGTGAAATTTTTGAATGGGAACATCAATGGCTGCAGCAAATCAATTTTCAATTTCTCGTACCGAAATCTCCGGCGTATCGGTCGCCGACCTGGCAAAAGAATTCGGCACGCCGACTTACGTTTACGATTCGGCCAAGATTGCTGAACGAATCAACGATCTCAAGAAATTTGACGTTATTCGTTACGCTCAAAAGGCAAATTCAAATATCGCGATTTTGGATTTTATGCGACGACATGGTGTGGTTGTTGATGCTGTTAGCGTCGGGGAAATTCATCGTGCGATTGCCGCGGGATATTCGATTTCTGGCGAACCTGATCCGATCGTTTACACCGCCGACATTTTTGACAAGTCGATCCTTGAGTTCATTAAAGAGAATGCTATTCACTGCAACGCGGGATCGCCCGACATGATCACGCAGTTGGGTGAGGTGCGATCCGGCGCTGAGATTACTTTACGAATCAATCCAGGTTTTGGTCACGGACATAGCCAGAAAACCAATACCGGCGGCGACAGTTCAAAGCATGGGATTTGGCATGATCAGGTTCCAGAGTGTATCGAGCGAGCAAAATCGGCCGGCGTAACGATCAGCGGTTTGCATATGCATATCGGCTCGGGCACGGACTTCGAACACTTGTCTCAGGTCTGTGAATCGATGAAAGCAACTGCGCTGGAGATCGGAAGTTCGATCAACACGATATCGGCCGGCGGCGGTTTGCCAACGCCGTATAAAGAGTCCGATGAAATGATCGACATCGACCGATATTTCGAACTTTGGGACGCGACACGAAAAGAACTTGAAGCCCAATTTGGTCATCCGATATCGCTGGAGATTGAACCAGGGCGATATCTTTCTGCGGAAAGTGGATATTTGATTGCCGAGATTCGCGCGATTAAAAAGATGGGCGAGAAGCTTTATTATTTGGTTGATGCGGGATTCAATAATTTGGCTCGGCCGATTATGTATGGTTCCTACCATCCCATTTCGATCTCCAGTTCAAACGAATCTACGGAGGTTGTGAACGCGATTGTTGGTGGGCCACTTTGCGAGTCGGGCGATATTTTTACACAAGAAGAAGGAGGGTTCGTTTGCAGTCGAGCACTTCCGACGGCCAACGTGGGCGATCATTTGATCATTGAATGTGCCGGCGCTTATGGATTCGTGATGTCGTCCAATTACAACTCAAAGCCATTTGCTGCAGAAGTACTTTTGCATGGCGGCAAACCGCATCTCATTCGTCAGCGTCAAACCAACGAAGACCTGATCCGTGGTGAATTCATTCCTGACTTGAACTAGTTGAGTCGAATAGGGTTTCTCCAGTCGAAAGGACATGGGGTTGGTCGTAAAATGTCAATTTGGTGGTCAGGCTTGAATTCTTGGTGATATTCACGGGGTTTTGGGATCAATACCTGAACGCCGGATTTTCTTGCCGTTCGATGAACGGTTCTTTTTCATGCGACTTGTCAACTTTGTCTTTTTTCAGAATCTGATTTTGATCTGGTCTTCGTACGCTTCGCTCCCTAGCAAGCGCCGGCCGTTTTCACTGGTGTCCTTCTGGGAAACGACGACCAAATTTAGCGTTGAGAATTTAGCGTTGAGAATTTGATTTCGGCTTTCAAGTGCAAGTTGGGGCTTTTCAGCTAAAATCGCTGAAAGCCCATCACCTCGATCCGATGATTAAAATAACAACGCGTAAAATCGAATGGGGCATTCCAATTAAAAATCAAAGTCCCAACAATCGCTTAAACAATTCCAGTGTCTTTCACTGCTTTTCCTAAACCAAAATCTCTTTCACGACTCGTGCTGGTTCAACGCCCGTGAGTTTCTGATCAAGTCCTTGCGAACGGAAGCTGAGTTTGTTGTGGTCAATTCCTAACTGATGCAAAATTGTCGCATTGAAGTCGCGTATATGCACCGGATTCTCGACAATGTTATAGCTGTAATCATCGGTCTTTCCGTATTCGACGCCACCCTTCACACCGCCACCGGCCATCCACATCGTGAAACATCTTCCATGATGATCACGTCCATGATTGTCTTTAGTGAGGGCGCCTTGAGAGTAGATCGTTCGCCCAAACTCACCGCCCCAAATCACAAGCGTTTCATCCAGCATTCCGCGTTGCTTTAGATCTTGTACCAACGCAGCAGAGGGTTGGTCGATCGTTTGGCATTGGCCGCGAATCAGTTTTGGCAGGCTGCCGTGTTGATCCCACCCGCGGTGGAATAGTTGTTGCATCGGAATTCCTCTTTCGGCCATCCGCCTCGCAATAATGCAGTTGCGAGCGAAAGTTCCAGGCTTTTTCGAGTCCGGTCCATACATCTCAAAAATGTATTCAGGTTCGTTCGAAAGATCCATCAATTCCGGCACACTGGCTTGCATGCGAAAAGCCATTTCATATTGCGCGATTCGCGTTTGCGTTTCCGGATCCAGAAACTGATCGTAGTGTTCCTGATTGATGTCACGAATCCGGTCCAACATCCGACGTCGCATTGGCCGATCAACACCATTTGGATTGTTGAGATAGAGGACGGGATCGGACCCCCCTCGCATTTTTACGCCCTGATGCTTGGATGGGAGAAAGCCGCTCGACCAAAGCCGTTCATACAACGCTTGCTTTTGTCCGGGGCCTTTTGAGATCATGACCACGTATGCAGGAAAGTTATCATTCGGGCTGCCTAGGCCGTAGCTGACCCATGATCCAAGGCTTGCTCGCCCCGGTTGCTGGTTGCCCGTATTGATGAAGGTAATTGCTGGATCGTGGTTAATCGCTTCGGTATTGACCGATTTGATAATCGCAATGTCATCGACGATGTTTGCGGTATGGGGCAAGATTTCGCTGACGTAAGTTCCGTGTTGCCCAAACTTCTTGAAATTGAACATTGGCGCAACGCAGGGGAAATTCTTTTGTCCGGATGTCATGCCCGTAATGCGTTGTCCGTTTCGGATTGAATCGGGCAGTTCCGTACCGTGGATTTTCCGCAATTCGGGTTTGAAATCGAACGTGTCGATATGCGACGGTCCGCCACACATGAACAAATAGATGATGCTTTTGGCTTTGCGTTCAAAGTGTGGTAGCTCAGGTAAGCCTGGAGTCACTTTTCCACCCGGAAATTGTGTCTGGTCTGGCGTGGAAGCCATCGCAGATCCGCCCATGAGTGAAGCAAGTGCCGCAGCGCCGATTGGCCTTGACGCATTGGCCAGTAGTTGGCGGCGGGTCACGTTGTTTTGAATTTGATTGAGTTCGTTCATGTTTTCAACGAATTGTCAGTGGGTTGTTTTGGGTTTCTTGCGAGATCTTCTTTGGCGTGTCGGCCGATATGAGCAGCTTTTATTAATCGCATTCGACTCATCAGCCTCGGGTTAAAGCTTCGTCGAGATTCATGATGATTCCGCAAACGATCGTCATGGCGGCATGGGATGCGACATCGATCGATTCGTCACGCTTCTTTTCGCCGGTCGATAGTAGTTTCTTCGCCTCTTCAGCCTTCGTCAGAAAAATAGATTTTTCTTCTATGAATGTTGTCTTCAAAAGGCTTAATGTTTTTGGAGAGGGCTTCGTGCCAGCCAACAGTCGGTAGGCCAAAACGATTTGCTCATCGAGTGAATCTCTCTTTTCGAGAAGGACTCGCTGTGCGAGAAACCTCGCTGCTTCCACGAATTGCTCATCATTGAGGGTGACCAGAGCTTGCAATGGCGTGTTTGTCTCGGCACGTCTGACAATGCATTTGTCTCGGGAGGGAGTTCCAAAGATGGCCATGCTCGGCATCGGGGCGCTACGCCGCCAATAGATGTACATGCTTTTTCGATACAAGTTGTCACCTGTATCACGCTTGAAACGTAGTCCGCCGTTCAGGCTGACTTCATTCCATAGCCCGGGCGGTTGGTACGGCTTGGCACTCGGCCCGCCGACTTTTTCGTTGAGTAAACCGGCAGCTGCAAGGGCTCCATCGCGTAAAAATTCGCCCATCAAGCGGAAGCGTGGACCACGACTAAACGTCAGGTTTCGTGGGTCATTCTGAAGTTTCTTTTTCGATGAAACAGAGGCTTGGCGGTAAGTCGCCGACATCACGATCTGCTTCAAAGTCCGTTTCACATTCCAACCGTTTTCCACAAAATCAGTCGCCAGCCAATCCAAAAGGGCAGGGTGCGTCGGCGAGTTTCCTTGGGTGCCGAAGTCTTCAAGTGTTTCGACCAAACCTTTGCCGAAAAACATTTGCCAGTAACGGTTAACGGTAACCCGCGGCGTTAGCGGGTTATCCTTTGACACAATCCAGTTTGCAAGCCCAAGTCGGTTGTTTGGAAGCGAGTCGTCTATCGGTGGAAGGAAGCTTGGTACACCCGGTTTGATAACTTCGTCTTTTTTGGGCGACGCATAGTGCCCACGATCAAGCACATAAGTCATTCGTGGTTTCGGCATTTCTTGCATGACCATGACCGTAGTCAGCGGTTTCGATAGATCGCCAAGTTGTTTTTGTTTGTCATTGATTTGCTTCGAAAGGGATTGATACTGCTTGTCGATCGACGTGAAGTAATGATCTTTTATTGTTTTGTTTTGAGCTGGCGTACGTTTCGTCGATTCAATCGCGAGCAATTTTCGCAATCCGTTTTCGCCCGTCAATGTTTTGACCTCTGCCTCGCTTAAATTTCGCGAGTAAACGCGAATGTCGTCGATTAAGCCTTTCAGCGGTGCACCGTTGTTGCGTTGGCCTATTAAGAAAGGAACGTCGTTCTTCGTTGTGCCTTTCAGCCCATCTTGTTCGATGTCGTGCTGCTGTAGGACACCATCAAAATAAATCTTCGCACCACTTGATTTGCTGGAACCGTCGTAAGTCAAGCAAACGTGCTGCCACGTGTTTTCCCTCAGTTTATTCTTGGTGCGAATTTTCATCGCATCGCCCGGCCATGTGCTGATCAAATGGAATTCCAAATGGCCGCCGGAAATTAACATGTCATAGCCGCGAAAGTTTCCACCATTGGTCATCTTGCTGACGATGGCACCGTCCTTTTTATTCCAAAGGAACCAGGCTGAAATCGAAAATGCTTCATTGCGATCGAAGTCATTGACCTGACCAAAGTTCAAGTGAGTCGATCCGTTCAATTCGATCGCTCCGCCGATTTTTCCTGCTTTGAAAATCGGTTTCCCTTGGATGACGCCGACACGCTTTGCGTCGATCACATCTGAAACTTTCTTGCCTTTGGTTTCATCGAGTTTCAAGTGAAAGTCTAAGCCGGCGGGCATCATCGACTTGTTTGATTCCTTTGACGTGGCAGCCAGCCAATCCTGAAATGGTTTTTCGGCTGCTTTGGTGTGATCCAACAGCTTCTTTTTCAAGACTTCCAATTCTGCTTTTGCTTTGTCAGCAAGTGGTGCATTGGATTCGTTGGGTACGTTAACGATCGGCGTTTGGTTTCCGTTCCGCGTTTGCATTCCAGGATCGGCCGTCTGGTTAAAGTAGGCGTAAAACTGATAATACTCTTTTTGCGAAATGGGATCGTATTTATGCGAATGGCATTGAGCGCATTCCATGGTTAAACCGAGCCAAATGGTAGACGTCGTTTTGACCCGATCTACGACGTATTCGACGCGGTATTCTTCAGCGATCGCGCCGCCTTCATCTGTGGTTCCGTGATTTCGATTGAATCCGGACGCCACTTTGTCTTGCCAAGTACCCTCGGGAATCAGGTCGCCGGCCAGTTGCTTAATCGTAAACTGGTCGAAGGGCATGTTGTCGTTGTACGCGTCGATCACCCAGTTTCGCCAGGCCCACATGTCGCGGCGTCCATCCGCATGAAAGACACTTGTGTCGCCATACCGAGCCGCGTCCAACCATGACAAAGTCATTCGCTCTCCGTACGCCGGCGAAGCGAGTAGTCGATCCACAACTTTTTCGTAAGCGTTGCCGCTGGGATCATTTACAAAAGCGTCAATCTGTTTGATCGTCGGCGGTAAGCCCGTGAGGTCATAGGTCACTCTGCGAATCAATCGTTCACGGTCGGCTTCTTGGTTGGGGGATAAACCACTTGCCTTGAGATGATCTAGGGCAAAATGATCGATTGCATTTTTTGCCCATGTTAAGTTGGACGGTTTTGGTGCGGTCGGTTTGCTCGGCTTTTCAAACGCCCAGTGACTGGAGAATGGCGCACCCGACTTCGCCCAATTCTTGAGCAACTCAATGTCAGCCGGTTTCAGTTCAAGATGCGATTCCTTCGGTGGCATCTGAAAGCCATCCTCAGTGGAAGTGATTCGCTCAATGCCCTCGCCACCGTCTCGAAACGCTTGGGCGATGCCGGCTTCTCTGTCCAGGCGTAAATCCGCTTCCAGCTTTTCCTGGTCTGGTCCGTGACATTGAACGCAATTGGACGAAATGATTGGACGGATATCGCGAGTGTAATTGATGGGCTGGTCCGCATCAGCGGCGATGTTCATGGTGCTGAGCAGGAAAACGCAAATCAGCGAGTGTAGGTTGGGGATACGCATCGTCATATTCATTCGGTGGGAAGTTAATGGCTATTTTAGTCGAAATCTCTCCAAACTTCTAACTGGAGAAAAAGCCACGGTGTCGGGTTTAACCGCAAATTGACGAAATAAATTGCGAACTGCTGACGCGAATGAAATTGTTGATCAAATCCAAATGGGTATGATGAGCGTAAATAATTACGTAAGAATGCTCGAATTCGAACGGCAAGTTGTCGTAGAATCTGATCCGAGCCCCAAAACCTGAATTAATAGACAGTCCGGAGCAAAAATGCGAGTTACATCATTGATTTTGGCGGTCAGCTTGATTTCGCTGGTCGTCGGTTGTTTGCAAGGGACGACGGAGAATGTTGGTCATTCCAATCAAAATTCCAAAGTGTTTGCGAATGACGACGATGCGAAAAAGACAGAAAAGAAAAAAAATCTGAACAAGGGAGCAGTGAAATTGGAAACAGCAACTTTTGGAGCGGGATGTTTTTGGTGTGTTGAAGCGGTTTTTAAAGAACTGAAAGGGGTTGAATCTGTCGAATCGGGGTATTGCAATGGCGATTTCGAAAACCCAACCTACAAAGACGTCTGCACTGGTTTGACCGGCCACGCCGAAGTGATTCGCATCGAGTTTGATCCGAATGTGATTTCATTTGAAGAATTGCTAGAAGTTTTTTGGCAAACGCATGATCCGACGACGCTGAATCAGCAGGGGGCCGATCGCGGAACTCAGTATCGATCTGGAGTTTACTTTCACACCGATGAACAAAAGACTTTGGCAGAAAAGTGGAAGAAGAAATTGAACGACGAAAAAGTCTTTTCCGATCCGATCGTGACAGAGATTGTGAAAGCGGAAAAATTCTATACAGCCGAAGGTTACCACCAGGACTATTTTGAACTAAACGGTTCACAGCCATACTGCCAAGCAGTCATCGTTCCCAAAATGGAGAAATTTCGAAAAGTCTTCAAAGAGAAGTTGAAGTAGTTGCGCGAAAACAAGGTGACTGGCAACTGCGCTCGCCGATGCGTGGAATTTCACAGTATGGCAACCGACGCGACATTGCAAACCCAGTCTGATCGACCACTGTTTCAACCGAAATAGAAGTCGGAGCAATTGACAGGTTTGCCTGCGATTGCTCCGATCCTTCGGTTCTACTTCTCAGAAATGCGGATCAGATGCGTGTTGCTTCGAACATACATGGCTCCGTTGGAAATGGCCGGCGTTCCAAGAAAAGATTGGTCTTGGAATTTATAGGTATGAATCGTTTTTCCTTTATCGTTTAGATCCAAAACACGTCCTGAACCGCCCATGTCAAATGTGAATAACATGCCGCCACTGGCAACCGGAGTTGCCCAATAGCGATCCCGACCCGTTCTCGCCTTCCATTTGATTGTGCCCGATTGAGCATCGCAGCATGTCACTGCGCCAGAGGCATTTAGCGTAAACAATTCGCCATTGTGAATCACAGGGCTGGCGTTGGCTGAATTTAACGAGCTGTTTTTCCAGGCTTCATTCGGTTTTCCAGAATCGTCATTGAATTGAAGAGCGACCGTTCCATCCATTGCCAGGTAGGCGGTATCGCCAACGACAGTTGTTGATGACACAGAGGATGCGCCGCCGTCGATTTTCCAAAGCTCCTTGCCGCTCTTGATATCGACGCCCATCACGCTACCGCGATCGGTCAACAAAACCGTTGTCGGGCGTTTCCCTTTTCCGGCAACAATGGCAGGCGAAGCCCAGTTTGAGTCCTTCTTTCGATCAATTCGCCACAAAGACTTACCGGTTGCGGTATCAATACCCGTTACGAACGAATCGCCCTGATTCTCTACCTGGCAGATGACAACACCGTCAGAAACGATGGGCGAAGATGACATTCCAACGTCGTTGGCAGCCTTGGGGTAATCAAACGTCAATCCGCGAAACCACTTAAGGTTGCCATCAAGATCGAGACAGACCAAATCGTTCGATGAATAAAACGCATAAATGAATTCTCCGTCGCTTGCCGGTGTAGGCGCTGCGTTTGCGCTGGTTGGGTGGCAGTAACCGCGACCGGTCGCCCAGTATTCCCGCTTCCATAATCGCTTACCCGACTTGCCGTCGTAGCAAAGGACGAAGATTCGATCCTGTGTCGCTCCACTGGACGCCGTCACGATAACACGGTCTTTGACAACGATGGGACTGGAGACTCCCTTGGCCGGTAGTTCCGCCTTCCAGGTTACGTTGGTGGTTTCGGTAAAAGAATTCGGCAATGACGAAACTTTTGTTCCATCCGAGCCCGACCCACCCGCACCGCGGAACTGCGTCCAATCGTCTGCCGAGGTGGGCATGGTAAAAGCAACGCAAAGTAGCATTGCCATTGAGGTTCTTTTTTTCATTGTATTTCTCGTTGATGTTTTGAATTCGTTTTTGAAGTGCAACTTATTTGGAGTCGATTGCTTTTCCGGAATCGTCACTGATTCTGAATTGGAATTCCCAACGTTGAGCCCATGATTCCTTTTGTTCATTCTGGCAAACTTTGATCAGAATCGTGTTTTTACCCGGTTTTAAATTGGTCTTGCTAATGTACTGATCCAAGTTGCTACTTGCATGGTAGACCTCGTTCTCAATTACCAGATCGCCGTTGATCCAAACCTTATTCGCATTGATGCAACCAAGTCGCACGTCAACTTCTTTGGCGTCGTCAGAATTGAATTCGGCGTAAGCGTAGGTGATCGCTCCCTTGTGGTTTGAAAGTGCTTTGTTGAGATCGACAATGCCTTCGTCTTCCTCGGAAATGTGTTTCTGCCATTTGACTTGCGCACCGTCCATTCCGCCGTAGGTTGCTGACAAATCAATTTCTTTTTCGGGCTGATACACTTCGTTGAATTTCGCCTGGTTTTTATTTTCAAAGGGGCCGATCAATTGCCATTGGGTGATCAGTCCAAAATGCTTGGTCAAATCGACTTCAACCCCCAATTCGCTTAACGCCTCGGCGATCAATTTGATTTGTTCAATTTCACGAGCCGATTGCAGAACACGTTGGTAACCTTTTATCTTCTGTTCGTTGTTCGCAGATTTTTTAATCTTGGATATTTCCAGAGCGACAGCGTCTCTACGGATTTCCAAACTTGGATCCTCAAGCATCATCGCAAGCATGGCGTCCTTCTGATCTGGTTTAGCTTCTGTGATCAATTCAAAGGCCAATCGCCGCGTATGCTGCGAATTGGATTTGTCCTCCAGAAAGCTCAATAATTTTCCAAAGGGTAAATCGCCTTTGGCTGCCGCAGTCTCGATGGCACTTCGCAGCCAATTTTCCGCCAAGCGGTTTGCATCGTTCATGCCCTTAAGCATTTCCGGAATGTCACTCGCCGTGGAATTGGAAAGCTCATTCATGGCGACAATGGCTGCTTCGTGACCGGAACCTTCGGGGCCGAGTTTCTTGATCGTTGCGATGAGTTTAGGAATATCGACGGCGTTTGCTGTGGTCGGAACTGCGATCAGCAGGCAGGCGATAAAAATGGCAACTATGCGACTGGACCGCATCGCCGTTTTGCAAAGCATCATTGGTTGTTCTCAAAAAAAGGAATTTCAGTTGGAATGCCGGTTGGTGAACAAGGTATTCTAAGTTCGGCAGCACTGCTTCGGAACTCCTCGAAATCGAATTCGCTGAGTTGGTTGAAGGGCTCGCTACATTGCCACTGGAACTTGTTGAAAGAGTGGAAAAGGCCGTAAAAGACAGCATTTCGGTTTCTGTATCGGTAATTTGCAAATTTTCGTATGCTCCAAAATCACAGCGACGGCAAAAGCACGATCGTCCGCCGCATCAAAAGCAGTCCACCAAACATGTAGTCGAGTCTCACAGTGAAAACGTTCTGTCGAAACTACCTTTATTCAGTATTGGTTTTATATTCGGTTGGATTGCTGGTTGGTTGCCAAATGCAAAAGCGATATGGTGCTGGTGTCACGCCTGATTCCGAATCAACGAATGATGTCAATTCCGCTGACAAATTAACGGTCGAAGATCCGTTAATTAGCGGCGGTGCGGTTCCTGCAAGTTTTGAATCGGATTCAAGTATGCAACCCATGCACACATCCGAAAACGACGCTTTGAGTGATGACAAAAAGATTAGTAAATGGCAGTCGCTACCGGAATGGGTTCTGTTTCAACCCGTCAAGTTCCCCAAGGGATTTATTGAGAAGTTGGTACTTGAGGGACAGCGAGTTGAATTTAAGAGTGAAGACGGAACTGAACTGGACGGCCGATACTTTCGCGGTGTGAGACCAAAACACATCGTCGTTTTTTGCCACGGTAATGGCGGAAACTTGGGGTATCGATGTGAACGCATGGAACAGCTTCAAAAACAGCATGATGTGGCATTCTTTATTTTTGACTACCGAGGGTATGGACGCAGTCAAGGCACGCCAACCATCTCTGGAGCGATTGCCGATGGCCGCGCCGCGGTTCGAAAGGCCGCGGAGTTGGCGAATGTAGAGCCATCTGATGTTATTGTGATGGGGCGATCATTGGGCGGCGCGATTGCGACACAGTTGGCGACCGAATTCAATTCCAAAGGTTTGATCATCGAAAGTTCGTTCACCTCATTCAAGGATATTGCGCGTCATCATGCTGGTTGGGGGCATTGGATGATTGACAAGTCCACTTTGAATTCGGAAGAAGCTATCAAGGCCTATCATGGAAAGGTATTGATCTCACACGGTGCGGATGACAAAACCGTCCCCGTCGAAATGGGGCAGCGACTCATTGCCGCTGCCAACCATCCGAAACTGTTTTACGAAATTGCCGATGGTTCACATCACGATTCGATGCCGCAAGAATACAAGGAACTGTTGAAAGAATTCTTCGACAGTTATGGAGCCGTGCAACCGATCAACACTTCAGTGCGACGATAGAAAAAAAATGTTTTTATCCGCAAAGAAGTTTTGACGTCGCCGGTTTCGTGATGCATTCATTTGTGTTGTCGTATCACTTTGCTCGCGGCTCCTTACCCAGCAAATGGCGAACGAAAAAATCTTGAGTCCGACGCATGCCATAGGGGCGTGAACCAATCCCGTGTCCTCCACCGGGAACGACCAGCAGGTCAAAATCTTTGTTGGATTTAATCAACGCATCAACGACTTGCATTGTAGATGCTGGGTCGACGTTACGATCCAGTTCTCCAACGATCAGGAATAGCTTTCCCGTCAATTTGTGGGCGTTGGTTACATTCGATTGGGCTTCATAATGGGGGCCAATCGGCCACCCCATCCACTGTTCGTTCCACCAGATTTTGTCCATTTGGTTGTCGTGACAACCGCAGTCAGAGACGGCAACTTTGTAAAAATCGCCATGTGCCAAAAGTGCGCGCGTTGAGCTTTGCCCGCCCGCCGAACCACCGAAGATGCCAACTTGGGTCAAATCCAATTGTGGGTACTGTTTGGCTGCCGTTTTCATCCAGAGAATCCGATCTGGGAAGCCGCTGTCCCCCAAGTTTTTCCAGCAGACGTCATGAAACGCTTTGCTTCGATTTGACGTTCCCATTCCGTCGATTTGGACCATGATAAACCCAAGTTCCGCCATGGCGTGAGTGCGACTGTACGCGGAATAGGATTTCGGAACAAACGAACCGTGAGGGCCGGCATAAATGTATTCGATCACAGGATACTTCTTTCCAGGATCAAAGTTTGAAGGGCGATAGATCACTCCGAAAATAGGAGTTCGTCCATCACGAGCGGTTGAAATGAATCGCTCGGGAGATTTCCAACCGGTTGATTTCAAGCGAGAATCGTCGCCTTTTTCCAGTCGGCAAATCAATGCTCCGTTTTCGACGTTTCGGATCTCGTGAACGGCCGGCATGTCGACCTTTGAGTATCGATCAACCAGATAGTTTCCGGAAGGCGAATAATCGATCGAATGGGTTCCGTCGCCGGCGGTCATCATCACCAAATTTTCCCCGGAAAAATCGATTCGGCAAAAGTGTAAATAATAAGGATCCTGATTGGGGAGGATGCCACTGGCTTGAAACCAGATTTGCCGTTTTTCTTCGTCAATACGGTCAATTTTTCGGACCAACCATTTACCCTTGGTGATTTGGTTTTTTAGCTTGCCCGTTTTGGAATCGTAGAGGTACAGATGATTCCAGCCATCTCGCTCGCTACTCCATATCAGCTCGTTGGATTTGTTCAGGTAATTGACCATGAACTTGTAGTTGTAATCGATAAAGGTGTTGGTGACTTCGTCAATGACAGCGCGAGCTTTTCCCGTTTGTGCATGGATTCCGACGATACGCATGACTTGATGGCCACGTTGGTTGTAGCGAAAAAAGAACTCATCAGATTGATTCGACCAGCGGAAATCTCGAATCCGCCAAGGTGTGTCAAATAGCTTTGTGTCGACATCGATTTTCTTTTTCGTTGTGATATCGAAA
>CAJQQR010000008.1 GCA_905480545.1 uncultured Pirellulaceae bacterium | reverse complement strand
TGTCAACCGAGTATGGATGCAACATTTTGGTCGAGGTATCGTTGAGACTCCAGGTGATTTTGGGATGCTGGGAGCACGACCGACGCATTTAAAATTGCTTGACTGGCTGGCAACAGATTTTGTTGAATCAGGTTGGAATATTAAACGCCTTCACCGCAAGATTTTGTTGTCACGAACGTATCAGCAATCCTCCCAACGGAACGAAACTCTCGATCAACTGGATCCAGACAATCGTTTATACGGACGTATGTCTATTCGAAGATTGGAATCGGAGTCGATTCGCGATTCTCTACTCTCCATCTCCGGCCAATATGTAAACAAAATGTTGGGACCTCCGATCCCCGTAAAAGAAGACGCCGTTGGACAAGTCGTTTTGGGAAAGCAGAAACTCGACGGTGAACGGAAGCCGCAGCCAGGAAACAAATTAGGTAGCGAAGCGGAACGACGAAGCATCTACATTCAGGTCCGGCGGACTAGGCCATTGGCAGTTTTGGAGACGTTTGACATTGCCACCAATGCACCGAATTGCACCGTTCGCAACGACTCAAATGTGGCTCCGCAATCCCTTCTTTTGATGAACAGTGAATTTTCGACGCGTTACTCTGATCAACTTGCGGAACGAATTCAACGTGAAAAATCGGGTCTAGAATCACAATTGCGGTATGCTATTTGGCTCTGTTATTCGCGAGAGGCTGACAAACCGACCATTGATGCGATCATTCGATTTGTAAACCAGCAAAAAATACAATTGAAACAGGACAATCCGAAACGAACCGAAGCACAAACTCTTAATGATGCAATTGCTAGTGCATGCCACGCCATCATTTGCGCGAACGAATTCTTTTATATCGATTAAGCGATTGAAATCAATGATTCAAGACAACTTATCAACCTCAACCGGTTCAACGCGACGACATTTTATGGCGACCACGGCGATGAGTGCCGGTCCAGTCGCATTGGCAATGTTAATGAACGATTCGACCAATGCAGTGGTCGACTCGGACCCAATCAAACCGAACCTTGGTCGAAATCAATTCTCGCTGTCGCCAAAGAAACCCAGACAACCCGCAAAAGCGGACGCAATGATTTCCATGTTCATGCAGGGCGGTCCAAGTCAAATTGACCTGCTCGATCCCAAGCCATTATTAAACAAGCTGCATTTGCAAAAGTTTCCTGGAAAGATCAAATACGACAATGCTGCACAGGCGAGTTCTAGAGTCCTTGGCTCACCATGGAAATTCAAAAAACATGGTAATTCCGGAACCGATGTTTCTGAGTTGCTTCCCTACTTTTCAAATGTTGTCGACGATGCGTTGGTCATTCGTTCAATGCAAACCGGTGTTAATAATCATGGCCAATCAATCCACGCGATGAATTCAGGCAGGACACAACAAGGGCGCCCGTCGCTGGGGTCATGGTTAACTTATGGATTGGGTGCAGAGACGAATGAATTACCAGCTTACGTAGCCATGACTGATCCGGGTGGATTGCCGGTTGAAGGCGTTTTGAATTGGTCCAACGGTTGGCTGCCCTCTCTATATCAAGGAACTGTTCTAAGAGCCACCGAACCCAGGATACTTAATCTGAATCGACCATCCCAATATTCCAACGAATCCCAGGGTAATTTTCTTGACCTTGTATCAGAACTAAACCAAAAACACCTTTCCAAACGGGAAAGAGAGCAAGAGTTACACGCACGAATCGCGAATTTCAAGCTGGCCGAAAACATGCAATCTGCAGCGGGTGAAGCTTTGGATATAGGTCGCGAAACAAAGGCGACGCACGAGATGTATGGATTAAACCATCCAGAAACAAAGGACTTTGGTGAGCGATGTCTGATTGCCAGACGGCTTGTTGAACGCGGTGTTCGATTCGTACAGCTATTCACGAAAAACCAATTCTGGGATCATCATGGTAGCCTTTTAAAAGCGTTGCCGCGTTCATGCAAAAAAATTGACCAACCTTCGGCGGCGTTGGTTATGGATTTAAAGCAACGTGGAATGCTGGATACCACAGTTGTTCATTGGGGTGGCGAGATGGGTAGGCTGCCTGTGATTCAAAACGATACGGGAATCGCCAATGTCGGAAGAGATCATAATACTTATGGCTTTTCGATGTGGGTTGCGGGTGGAGGATTTAGACAAGGAGGAACGTATGGCGCGACTGACGAATTCGGCCATTATGCAGTTACCGACAAAGTCAACCACTTCGACTACCATGCGACACTGTTAAATCTCTTCGGGTTGGATCCGAATGAATTAATCTACAAACGCAATGGTCGCGCCCAATCGCTTTTGGATGGACAGCCCGGAAAAGTCATTTCCGGTTTATTGGCCAAGCAGTGACTTTTCAAACCGAACCCCGCTACCGCAAAATCCCCTTGACGACATTCCCGCTTACGTCCGTCAATCGGTAATCACGTCCGGCATGTCGGTAGGTCAGTTTTTCATGATCGAACCCCAAGAGATGTAAAATGGTCGCGTGCAGGTCATGAACATGCACGGGTTTATCTACAGCGCGCAATCCATGTTCATCCGTTGCTCCATAGACAACACCCGGTTTGATGCCGGCTCCCGCCATCCAGGACGAAAACGCCCATGGATGATGTTCGCGACCTTTAGCGTCAGCCGAATTATTAAACGGTGTTCGACCAAATTCAGTTGTCCAAACGACCAGTGTTTCATCGAGAAGCCCCCGCTGTTTCAAGTCATTAAGCAAGGCGGCGATTGGTTGGTCTACGTTTTTCGCCAAACTAGCGTGGGTCATCATATCACCATGGGCATCCCAATTACCTGACGAACCCGTGTCAATAAGCTCTACGAATCTCACGCCGCGTTCGACCATGCGTCTCGCGGCGAGACACTGCCACCCAAAACCGGTCGTTTGACCTGGTTTTAGAGAGTAGCTCTGTAATGTGTTTGCCGTTTCTTTCGAAAAGTCCAAAACATCGGGAACGGCCATTTGCATTCCGAACGCTGTCTCAAAAGAGCGAATTCGATCCTGAAGGCCTATGATGCCATTCCGCTCCTCGCGGTGTTGAACATTTAGTCGTTTGATCGCGTCCAATTCAAGTTGCTGCTGAGACTTGGAAATTCGACGGCGAATGTTTTTGATGGGCTGAGCACCAGGAACAACCAACGTCCCCTGATTGGCAGCTGGCAGGAAGTCGCTGGAATAAACTTGTGTCCCGGCATAGGTTTGACGTGGAGCAATGACGACAAATTCCGGGAGGTTTTCGTTTTCGCTGCCCAAACCATAAGTCGCCCACGACCCTAAGCTTGGTCTGGAAAAATTAAATGAGCCCGTGTGCATTCCAAGCGTCGCGTTGTAATGATTGGAATGCGATGTATGCATGGACCGGATCATTGCGATGTCGTCAACGCAATTGGCGACATGAGGGAAAAGTTCGCTAACTTCAGTACCAGATTCTCCATGTGCCGAAAATTTCCACTGCGGTTTCTTCAGAAAAATCCGTTCGTATCCGGGGCGATCTTTAATTTCTGGATGGTCTGCCTTGATTTCCTTTCCTGCGTCACTGTGTAATTTTGGTTTCGGGTCGAATGTGTCGACATGTGATACTCCACCAGTCATAAACAGAAAAATTACGTTTTTCGCCTTTGCAGGAAAATGGGAAGTAGGATCTGTTGCGAGTTGGGTCGTGTCGGCATTGAGTCGTTGCATGATGCCCGGCAATATCGCGGAGGCCCCAATGGCAGACCGAATGGCTGTTCTTCTATTTATGGCTAAAGGATTCATTCGTATTCAAAACGTTAATCGATGTAAATAAACTCATTAGTCGACATCAAAATCCGGCAAAGGGACGTCCATTTTTCCAGCTCGCTTCCATTCGAACTTTCCAATATTTGATTTGCAACTGCGATTTCCTTGTTTGTTGGTTTTCGCTGAAACAACCGCGAATATAACTTTGCCAAGCGACTTGAAAGCGGGAACTCCATTAGCCGAATGCCGAGGCTTTTGGCCTGTTCGTGAAAAAACGGATCATTAAGAAAAAACAACGCTTGTGAAGGAACGGTTGTCGCATCGCGAGACGGCGTGCTGGCATTAGGATCTGGGCCATCAAAAAGAGCGAGAAAGGGATGGCGCCGCTGCCGTTGAACCATTAAAAACACGCTGCGTTTACTAGTCGGATAGACGGCGTTAAATGGTGCGTGTTGCGTAAAGGTCCACGACGACTCCGAAGGAAAGGGGTGCTGTTGGGCAGGAGTGAGATCAAGGTTTCCGGAAACGAAAAGCAAAGTGTCGCGAATCTCCTCGGCGGTAAGACGCCGATTCGAATAACGAGACAGCCATAAGTTGTTGGGGTCAATTTCAGCTGCCGCGTTACCCAGCTGCGAATTCCTTTGATATGCTTCCGTCAACATAATCAATCGGTGGAGCGATTTAATTCGATAACCATTGTTGATGAATTGACTTGCCAATGCATCCAATAATTCCGGATGGGTTGGTGGACTGCCGCGAAAGCCAAAATCGTTTGGGGTTGCAACCAAACCGCGGCCAAAATGAAGTTGCCAAACTCGGTTGACAAACACTCTAGCAAATAGGGGGTGTTCAATAATGTGTTTTGCGAGTTCCGTTCGCCCACTTGTTTTTGAGGACCCAATTTTTTGACCACCAAAAACCGAAAGCCATCGGCGCGGAACCACATCGCCAGGCAGTTGAGGATCTCCGCGAAGCTGAACCCTCGCATCGGCAACCTCTCCTTCAACAACCGCGTAGGCGACTGGAACTTGAGGCGCAACTGGTTTCGGGGCCTTCGATTTTGATGCCAGGTTAGCCAATCTCTCCAAGCCAACTCCATAGTTATCGGAATGAACATGTTCGATCCGAAAAGAAACACCGTCCAGCCCCGGTGCAGGGTGACCGTCTGCAATCGTTCCCGATATTGCGTAAACACCATTTTTTGGACAAATCCAGGCGAGACCAACACTACGTTTTGGACCTGGATGGACGAAAAACGTTCGAGGAGGCAAGGTCGTCCAAACCGACACCGGATGTTTATTTGAATTCACAACCATTGAAGGTGTGTCACCTAACGACCATGCATGCAATCCGACTACGTTATTGAGATTTGCTTTTTTGTCTTTGAGAAGCGTTGGGCCAGACTCAACATCCATGAAACACCAAACTGCATCACGAATTTTTACCGAGGGCCCGTTGCCAGCGAACTCATCGATCAACTCATCCGTTTTCCACTCCTTACCGGACGCAAGTTCACCAATCACAAGATCAACACGAGTCGTATCGGCACCGTGTCCACCGTTTGGTGCTACGGTAAGCAGAATGACCTCACCTTTGTCGATTTTGATTTTATTCAGTTTATGATTGGGGACTTTTTCAAGGTCAATTTTCTTGCCTTCACCAACGTTCGAAGATGCCAAAACTCGCGACCGAGTGTCCGACAATTGCTTTAACCGAGCGGATTCGCTCGCGGGAGCCTCATAAGTTTCAGTCCATTTCTTTAGTCGCGACTGATACTCCTTTTCAAGCAATGCATGTTTCTCCTTAGAAAATAACGAGACTAGGTCTCGCGGTTGTCCCTTAGGTTCACAGCCAGGAAAGGAAAACTTTGAACTAGAAAAAACGCCATAGAGAGAATAGTAGTCCTTTGCTGTGATGGGATCATACTTGTGATCATGGCAACGAGCACAACCTATAGTTAATCCCAGAAAGTTCTTTCCCACGTTGTCGATCACATCTTCGAACATTAAATGAATGTCTTTATCAATATCATGGCCGAACCGACGCGCAATTGACAAAAATCCGGTAGCGATAACTCCCTGCTGTCGATCTGATTCAGATGATCTATTCGCGACAAGATCTCCAGCAATCTGGTGCAGTGCAAACTCATCAAACGGACGGTCATCATTGAACGAATCGATCACCCAGTTTCGATATCGCCAAGCATGTGGAAGTGGGCGATCGGTGTTCTCACCTGCGGTGTCTGCATAGCGAACCACATCCAACCAATGACGTCCCCATTTCGCACCGTACTCGCGTGAGGCCAGCAACCTGTCAACGACCTTCGCAAACGCGTCTTCAGAATCATCGTTTAGAAATAGGTCAACTTCCGATTGGGTGGGCGGGAGTCCAATCAAGTCATAAGTCGCGCGACGCAACAACGTGCGCCGATCCGCTTGCTGAGTGAGTTGAAGTTTTTTCTGCCGATTTTTTTCAAGAATCAGCAAATCAATTTGTTTGGAATCCAGCTCGGAGTTTGAACTCAAAATGGGTTGAAAAGACCACCACGATCCGGATTGTTTCCTGGTCATGCGCTCGGTTTCCACATGGCTTTCCCGAGGATCGAAAGCACCTTTCTCGACCCATTCAGTTAAGATCGCTATTTCATTTTCTTTTAGCTTGCCTCCAGCATCATCGGGTGGCATTTCCAACGTGTCATAATTAATCGCCTGGATGAACAGGCTTTCATCAACATTACCGGGGATAATCGCAGCGCCGCTGGAGCCACCTTTTTGCCAACCCGATTTCGATTCCAAAGACAGTCCGCCCCCGTTTTTGACTCCTGAATGGCAACGAAAACATCGTTTGACCAGTATTGGGCGAACCTTTTTCTCGAAAAAGGAATCGTCAAGAGCCAAAGAATTCAGCGAGCAGCAGTGCAAGATTGCGGCGGCCAAAATTGGACTAAAAAGCGAGTTAGAATTCACGACCATTTCCTGAAAACTGGAATGCGACCGGACTTATTCTAATGCAATTATTCACGCAATGCGATTCGAATCCGACAGGCAAAGACGATACCCCGTCCGTTATCCTCTATCCAACAATGGATCGAGTTGTATGCTACTTTTGGTTGGCTTGAGTGGCATTTTGCAATACGGTAAACGACGTCGCAACAAAGCGACCATTTTTTACCTCACCCGATACTTTGGCTTTTCGAATACAATTACACAAACCGCTGTCGCCGTGAGCATCGCCATGATCGTCGATCAAACTGCCCTCGACGAAGTACGATACCCCCTCAATTCGTACAGCAAGATCGCAACTGTCACCTTGCATCGAAAATTGACACTGCCCACATGATGCCTCGACAACCTGATTAACAAGTTGAATGGAAGGGTTGGACGAAACGGTTTGGCTTTCTCGCTCTGGTTCCCAAGAACTCGAATTTGATTTTTGACGGTTGCAACCCCACAAAATTGAGACTGCCAGCAGCGACAATACGAACGCAATTATTTTCATATGGCGAACAGCGATTTCAAAACGTTTTGGATAGAGACGTGTTAAACAAAGCCACTGGCAAGCGACCCGAAAGTCGTAACCCGCGGTGGAAGCAACGGTAGAAGCGAGGTATCGAAACCGAAATTTAGAATCCGTCGCTTCAGTCGTGTCAGGTGAACATCTGGTCGTAATTAACACATTGCCGAATCACCCCGCTGTAACCAACTTACCGCTTTATTGAGTTACCGCAATCGTCGCCATCCATTTCTAGGAGTCGAACTCAATGGACCATTGACGAAGGAACTTAAAAACGTTGGCTTCAAAGCGAGCATTGTATTTTTGCGAAAACGACAAATCTTCGCTATGTGGAATGGACTCCGTCGTTTGGCTCCAATGGTGGTCATTAGCTACCGGCTCCACATCAAAGAAAATCGCAGGTGCTAAATTGCTTGAAAGATGCAGGAGCATTTCGATAGGACCCTCCCGGCGAAAAGACGCCGCCGTTGGTTACAAACAGCGTTTTCGGTCCACTGTCTTAAGTGGCCCCACTCATTGATGTTGTCGAATCCACATTAGATACGATTGGCGTCGGTGGACGCAATTGACCTCGCGTACCAACCGTTCGCTTTGCAGTTCAAAAAATCTAGCAGTTCAAAAAAACCTACCGGTGCTGCCCCGTAAGGCAGCTTACCGCCCCAACATCGAAGCATATGCCATCCCCGCAAAGTCGGCAGTGAAACAAACATTCAAACGGCAATTACAAGTCGAAAAAAAGGCTCTAGGGGTTGAAAGAGGACGTTGCCGACGGTCATTCTTTGAGGGACGGGTACAACCTGCGTTGCCGGGTGTCAAGAAACGCAATTCTAACTTTGCCCCTGAGTCTTCGAATTCGCCCTTGCCGCTTTGCAAATGTTTCGCAACATTCCACTGAATACGAATTCGTGCAAAGGGAAAAGCGAATACCAGTAAACGATTCCGAACAAACCGACAGGATCGAATATCGCCGTTTGACGAATGGTGCAACCAGTTTCCGTCTTGGTTACCTCAAACTCTAACCAGGCGCGTCCGGGAACTTTCATTTCCGCCGCCAGCCGCAATACCTTGTTATCTTCAATCTGTTCGACACGCCAAAAATCGAGTGCGTCGCCAACTCTCAACTGGTCGGGATGCCGACGACCACGTCGAACCCCGACTCCACCCACAAGAAGATCAAGGAAACCACGAATTTTCCATAACCAATTCCCGTAGTACCAACCCGTTTTGCCGCCGATACGACGAATTGGCGTGAAAGCCTGCTCGACGGTCAAATCAACCGACCGACTCCGAGAATCAACTAATCGAGAACCGAAACGCACCCCACCCCAACGCTTCTCTCTGCCTCCTGCCGAGAATGAATCAGACCACCGCGTTTCTGCAAATTCTTTGTCTTCAAACACCAGTGCCCGCGCGATCGAATCATTCAACGATCTGGGCTCAACCTTGAAGTCGTCTTTCGCTTTGCTACTACTGACAAGAGTGGGATTTCTAAGACTGTCCACCAACTTTCGACCAACTCGTGAATAAAGTGGCGTTACAAGCCCCAGCCATAGGCTTGAGAGGTAAGGCGTTAGTAACGGCACCGGAATCATGTATCGCCTTAGGCCGCGTTGTTTGGCATAACGCTGCATTATCTCTCCGTAAGAAACCTGCTCCGGCCCGCCAATCTCATAGGTCGTTGATGGACCATTTGGGTGGTTGAGGGCTTCCACGAGATAGGACAGCACATCTTCAATCGCTATTGGTTGCGCAAGAATCCGAACCCACTTTGGGCATATCATGACAGGCAGTCGCTCAACCAGCGCGCGAATCATTTCGAACGAAAGGCTTCCCGAGCCAATGATGATAGAAGCCTGAAATTCAATAACCGAGGCTTTGGAAGTTCGCAAAATGTCGCCGATCTCTTGCCGGCTGCGTAAGTGTTTCGACAACTTGTCGGACGGATCTCCCAAACCACCCAAGTAAACGATCCGTTTTACATTCATTGACGTGCACGCGTTGGCAAAATTTTCCGCAGCACGACGGTCGGTTTGTTCAAAATCCTCGTTGTCGCCCATTGAATGGATCAGATAGTATGCCGTTTCAATACCTTGAAGAGCTTCAGTCAAGGATTCTTTATCGAGGGCATTCCCAATCGCTACTTCGACATCAAAGTTTTCACTGCTAGCAACGCGACGCGTCAGGCACCTAACGGAGTGACCTTCCGCGACAAGCAGTGGCAACAATCGGCCACCGACATAGCCGGTAGCTCCAGTCAAAAGAACGTTCGGCGGTCGTCTGTTTGTCTGTAAATCGGGAGTTTGACTCTCCATTTGACTAACAATTCCCTTCAATGCTTTTTTTCAAGCTAAAAATTATGTTGTCAATTCCGCAAAACGAACCGGTCACAGAAGTGGGGAATTTTTTCCAGCCTACTGACTTTGAAGTTTACCGGCCCGTATTTCTTTGACCGATTTCCGCTTGAAATCGGCCGGTCCGATCATAACAGTTTTGCAATGGTACGGGAGCCGTTCAAAGCGTCGACGCCGAAGAAACCTCTGTTCAGTTCTACAATTGTTGAGATCCGTACCTGACCGATCGAACCGCTGAATCCTCCAAACGCCACCGATGCAGTTCCTCTCATCCACCAATGCGACAAAGTCTGGGCAAACAATCGGCCCGCTTGGCGTGATTTGGCTTGTCGCTTCGCCGAATTGGAATACCGAACGTCGCAGCTTCCTGCCACGGCTAACCGGCGATTCGCAGGGCCTGCAACCCAAGTAAAATCAATATCACAATTTACTTTCCGTGAATTCTTGTTGCTTTCCAACTTCCCATTCGGTCCTTTTCAAAGAGTTACGTAATACGGCAAGGCAAATCTTATGACATACGCCCAGGCACGCTTAGGGCTTGGAATTTCCGCTGTGGGCTCTCTGGTAGTCATCGCAACCATTGCGATCACCACCGGTTTGCCAGCAGGCTTCCTTTCGGAAAAATCAGCAGTAGGGCTAGAAGAAGTCACGCAAATCATTGGTGTCGTGGGCTTCTTTATGTTGTGGTTGATGCCATTGGATTTCCTCGGGGGTTTCTTGCTTCCAAAAAGATTCGACAAATCTACTCAATCGTTTCGGGAGTGGTTAGGCGGGTACTTGGTCGCTATTCTGTCTCAGGGCACACTGTTCGTCTTTTTCGGAGTGATGATCCTTTTCTGCAGCCAATCGCTCGGAACAGCGGGTGTCGTAGCCGCGATCAGCCTCGTGATTGCAGTTTGTTTTATTCTCCGCAACCGGATTTTACTGGGGAGAGAATGTAAGTCTGAGCAATCGTCCCAAAAGGTTCTTGATGCGATCGCATTGATTCAGTCTTGGCAACTTTTTGTACCTCGGACGATTTTTGTAGATCACAATGATGTCGGCTTCACTGGAGGAATCGTTGGTGTAGGCAAAGGCACTCAAATCGTAATGCCCAAATCTTGGCTTGAATTTTCACGCGAACAACTTGCAACCGCGATTGCACGCCGAGCGATGGCAATCGAAAATGGCAGCTATTCTCGGGGGCTGATTATTGCGGTCGCTTGGAACGTTTGCGGTTTCGCGCTTTGCTCAATATCGCCTGGTGCCGGACTGGGAAGCGTTGCGGGATTGGTAACCACTCTTTGCGGCTTCACGCTCTGGTCTTTTCTCGGTTTATTGATTCTGCCGACGGTCAGCCGCAACGCATCATTGAAAATTGATCAATCGCTTGTCGAGCAAGGCATGCAGCCCGAGTTAATCTCACGCACGGCGTTCAGCATCGATCAGATGCAGGATGGCGAGCCAGAAAGGTCAACGCTGATCGAAACCATTTTCCACCCAGTTCCCAATGTCTCCAGTCGCAACCGAACTCAACCCGTTCGTGGACTTGCTGCGTGGAATGTCGCAAGGACAACTTTATTTTTCTCTTGGCCTTGTCTTGGATTCCTTTCCCGCGCTGTTCATTGCAACATTGGTCGACCAGAATTGTGGACAATGTTGCCCACCGATTAATTGATCAACGTATTGGCGTTCAGCTCCGAAATGCATGGATTTCGGCGAACCGATAAGGTCGTAGAAACGACAGCGAGGTTTGTGCACAAGTTTTTGGCAAGCAAGTCAAAAACGATAGCACTGCTTCCAAAGTTCCTTCGGTACTTCGCTCCGGAACCTCTCTTCAGCAAAACGTTCATTGCAACAGCCGAGCCTAAATGTTGCGTTAAGCCAAAGACATTTGGCGCCTTGGTATGAAATTCTGACGGTCACTCGCAGTTTTTCGTTTTTTTGCTGTTGGAGGCCGGCGGTCCGACAGCTGCTAGAATAAACTTACTTGGAAGCTGGTGTCGCTAATTTTTCAGAACAACGGTGCCTGCCGCCCCCCCAAGCATTTCAATTCTGTCACGAGAAATAGTTGTCCCATGGGAAAATCAATTTTCGTCGCCCTCATATGGCTTCTTACTTGCATACGGGCAACAATCGCCGTCGATTTTTATGTGGCCGTCGATGGCTCAGATGATAACTCGGGCACGATTTCACATCCGTTTAAGAGCCTCAGTCATACTCGAGATATCATTCGACGAACGGGGAAGTTAGGAAAAGAAAAAATCGCCGTGCACCTTCGGGAAGGGATTCACTATCTGCCGGAGACATTTGTGTTCAACGCCCAAGATTCCGGCACGTCCGAATTCCCTGTCAGCTATTCAGCATTTCAGGACGAGAGGGTAATTCTAAGTGGCGGCACCAGCTTAAAGCTCACCTGGAAACCTTACCGTGACGGTATTTACGTCGCCAACACCAAAACTGATTTCCAGATAGACCAGCTTTTCATAAACGGGGAACGCCAGCACATGGCGCGTTATCCAAACTTTGACCCAAATCTCAGCCCATATCATGGGGCGGCGGGGGATGCGTTCGCAACCTCGCGGGCCAAGCGTTGGAAGGACCCTCGCGGCGGCTTCATTCATGCCATGCATCGTCATCACTGGGGCGGCTACCACTATCAGATCACCGGCAAAGATGAGACTGGCAAGGTCGTCTACGAGGGTGGCTGGCAGAATAACCGCCAGATGGGGATGCACGACAAGCACCGCATGGTGGAAAACATTTTCGAGGAATTAAACGCACCGGGCGAGTGGTATCATGACTATCAGAGAGGCCAACTGTACTACATGCCGGCTGCCAATATTGATGTAAGCAAAGCCACCTTCGAAGCTGTCCGCCTCAAGCACCTTATCGAATTTCAGGGACGCTTGGATTCACCGGTAAAGCATATTGCGATTCGCGGCTTGATATTTCGACATTCGGCAAGAACGTTCATGGAAACGCGAGAACCTCTTCTGCGTAGCGACTGGACCATCTATCGTGGCGGTGCCATTTTGCTCACCGGGGTAGAAGACTGTCAAATCACCGACTGCGAATTTGACCAACTAGGTGGTAACTCGATTTTCGTCAACAAATACAATCGACGTATCACAATCAAGGGCTGCCACTTGCACCACAGCGGAGCCAGCGGAATTTGTTTTGTTGGTGATCCCAATGCTGTTCGCAACCCGAAATTTGAATACCACCAGACACAATCCTATGATGACATCGACAAAACACGTGGGCCCAAAACAAAACAATATCCAGCGGACTGCCTCGTTGATGACTGCTTGATTCACAACATGAGTGTTGTTGAAAAACAGGCCACTGGTATCCAGATTTCAATGTCCAAAGGGATTACGATTCGGCACTGCTCCATTTACGATCTTGGCCGTGCAGGAATCAACATCAGCGAGGGAACGTTTGGTGCACATGTCATTGAATTTTGCGATGTGTTTGACACGGTTCGGGAAACGGGTGACCACGGGAGCTTTAATTCCTGGGGACGCGATCGATTCTGGCATCTCAAGGACGCGCCTTATGAAGAACTACCTCAGTTATCTGGTCTTGATACAGAACCTACTATTATTCGCAACAGTCGCTGGCGTTGCGATCATGGCTGGGATGTCGATTTGGATGACGGATCGTCTCATTACGAAATCTACAACAATCTGTTTCTGAAGGGGGGGCTCAAGCTCCGCGAGGGATTTCATCGAAAAGTCTACAACAACATCGCCGTTAACAACTCATTACATCCCCACGTCTGGTATTCAAACAGCATGGACATCGTGAGCCGCAATATCTGGATGGGAGCCTACCGTCCAGCGGGCGGTATGCCGAAGAAAAAGTGGGGACAACAAATCGACAGAAACCTGTTCACAAATCAACATGATAAAGAAAAGTTTGCGGCTCATGGATGTGATCTAAATTCAATCGTCGCGGATCCAATGTTTATCGACCCTGAAAATGGCGACTACCGCGTCGATGAGTCCTCACCAGCGGTAAAGATCGGATTCATTAACTTTCCAATGGACAAGTTCGGTGTACGAAAAACCTCACTTAGGAAGATTGCCAAAACACCTGTTCTACCAGGACGAAATGCCGCACAAAGCAGTCGCGCAAGTAAGTCGCCTTTGGCAACTGGCGATCTGGTATGGCTGGGCGTCAAGCTGAAGGCACTCGACGGAGAAGCCTTTTCCGCGTTTGGAGTCAGCAGGGATCAACGCGGCGTTGCCGTAAATGATGTACCAAGTGGCTCGGAGGCCGCGCG
>CAJQQR010000007.1 GCA_905480545.1 uncultured Pirellulaceae bacterium | reverse complement strand
TGATATCGTGACGACCAAGATGTTGTTGCGAGACAAATACAGCATTACGGCTAACAAATAAGGGATAAAATCATGGCACAAGATCCAATGGCAATGGACCAATCATTTGAAGCCGGTGCTCCAGCCGAATCGATGGGAATGTCAGCACAACCTGCACCAACTCCTGCTCCTCAGCCCGCTTCGGGGAAGAAGCTGGTCGACATTTACACGGCAATGCTGTTTATCGCCGCAATTTTCCTCTTGATAGGTAGCCTAGCGCTCGCCTGGGAAAAGCAACGCTACGGTGACGATCTATTCGGTAACTCGTGGAAAACACCAACCAGCGGTGGGCGTGCTGAAGTGATTGAACGTCATGACGATTTCGATTCGCTGAAAACGTTTCGGGCCTAAAACTTTGATCGTAAGATTTGGAGTCGTGAAATCCATGTTTACGACATCAATTTCCGCCGGTTCAGGATGCTTGAATGATCCTATTGGATTTATGGATTGAAGGTTCGAAGTAGCGTGAAATTGGTGAATCTGATCACCGCTTGGCTCATCCGTTCCGAAGCTTTGAGCGATGGCCGCTTTCTATCAATCTTTTTGATTCCGGTAGCTATTCCCTTCCGATCTTTGAAGGAAATCGAAAACCTCCCAACCCAACGGCGATGAACGCCCAAAAACATCCGGATTTTGGTGCCCGTGACCGCCTGTCCCGCGTTGAAAAATGCAGGCTAAACCGCTACAATCAGCGTTTAGCTTTGGCTTTGAAGAAAAGCCCAAATGCACCACTCCTTAGGGTGCGTCTCAACAAAAGGATTTGATCTTTGTCAACTGACGGTATCATACCCCAGGACGAAACGTTTACTAATCTACCGATCGAAGAAGAGCTAAAGGGCAGCTACCTTACATACGCCATGAGCGTCATTGTAAGTCGGGCACTCCCTGATGTCCGTGATGGGCTGAAGCCTTCCCAGCGCCGAATCCTGGTAGCGATGAGCGATCTTAATTTGACGCCGGGCGCTGCTCGCGTTAAGTGTGCCAAAATTTCGGGTGATACAAGCGGGAACTATCATCCGCATGGCGAAAGCGTAATCTATCCAACCTTGGTCCGAATGGCGCAAGAATGGAACATGCGGCAAATTCTGGTCGACAAGCAGGGGAACTTCGGTTCGATCGCCGGCTTACCACCGGCCGCTATGCGATATACCGAAGCACGACTTTCGGGCGCTTCGGCGATGATGCTGGAGGACCTTAAACTCGATACGGTCGACTTCACCCCGACGTATGACGAGCGACGAACCGAACCAACCGTGCTCCCGTCAAAATTCCCTAATCTTTTGGTGAATGGTTCAAGCGGAATTGCCGTATCCATGGCAACTTCTATCCCTCCCCACAACTTACGAGAGGTCTGTGACGGACTCCGTTTGGTTCTGGATAAACCAGATTGTTCCATCGCGGAAATCATGGAAGTCATCCCGGGTCCTGACTTTCCGACCGGAGGCATCATTTGCGGGCGGTCTGGAATTGCAAGAGCCTACAAAACAGGGCGTAGCACGATTGTCGTTCGCGCCCGATGTGAAATCGTCGAAAAGCCGGGCAACCGAAACCAAATCATCATTTCCGAAATTCCGTTTCAACAGACGCGAGATAATGTCGTTGAAAAAATTGCGAATGTGATTCGTCAAGATCGCATCAAAGGGATCAGCGGCATCAGTGACGTCAGCGACCTGAAAGAACCGGTCAGATTGCTGATCGACATTAAACGGAATGAAGATCCCGATGTCATCCTGAATCAGCTTTATCAGTTCACGCCATTGCAGACCTCGTTCTCGATGATTTTCCTGGCTTTGGTTGATGGAAAGCCGCGTGAATTAAACATTAAGCAGATGCTTGAGGAATTCATTCGTCACCGAGTCACTGTGATCCGCAGGCGAACGCAGTTCCTATTGGCGAAAGCTCGAAAACGCAAACATGTCGTCGAAGGACTGTTACTCGCACTTGCGAACATCGACGAAATCATCAGGACGATCAGGGCTTCAAAAACGCAGGCGGAAGCAAAAATTGGGTTGATGGGCGTTAGTTGCCCAGCCGCTATGATGCAAAGAGCACTTGGCGATGACGGTTTCGCGACTTTTCAATCAGAGCGGGGAGTTGCAAACGATTACAACCTGACGCCCATTCAGGCTGATGCCATTTTACGAATGACGCTGGGGCAGCTTGTCAATCTTGAACAGGAAAAACTCGGCGGCGAGCACAACTCATTGCTCGATGAAATCAACGAGTACCTTCGTATTCTCGGTGACGAAGAAAACATTCGCGAAATTATCCGCAATGACCTGGAAGAAATTCGAAAAAAGTTTGGGAATGATCGTTTAACTGAAATTTCAAATGAAGATCTCAGTGGTATCGATCTAGAGGACCTGATCACCGAAGAAAACATGGTGGTCACGATCACGCACCGCGGTTACATCAAGCGAACTCCAGTGAGCACGTATCGTGCCCAGAAACGGGGTGGAAAGGGCTTAAAGGGAGCGAAAACCGACGAAGAAGATCCAATCGAACACTTCTTTGTCGCAAGCACGCACGATTATCTGCTCTTCTTTACAACGAACGGTCGCGTTTATTGGCAAAAGGTCTACGGGCTTCCGCAATTGCCGCGTGACGCCAAAGGGCGAAACATTGTTAACGTTCTAAACCTCTCTGAAGGTGAAGAAATTGCCGATTGTCGCGCTGTCCGAGATTTCTCTGCAGAGAATTCTTACCTGCTCATGGCTACCAAAAAAGGATTGGTCAAAAAGACCATGCTGTCGGCCTACAGCCGCCCGAAAAAGGGTGGAATCATAGCAATCAAACTCCGCGATGGGGACGAATTAGTTGATGTCGTCGTCACGAAAGATGGCGATGATGTTGTTCTCTCAACAGCAAACGGCATGGCGATTCGATTTGGCCAAGCCGACGCGCGGCCGATGGGACGAAATTCCAGTGGCGTAAAAGGTATTTCTTTGACGGGTGATGACCAGTTGGTCGGAATGGTTGTTGCCGAGCCAGAACAAACGCTGCTCACCGTGTGTGAAAACGGTTACGGAAAGCGAACCCGATTTGGCCTGTCTTCACCGTCCGAAGGTGATGATGAACCAGTTGAAGCAACCTCAGGGACCGCCCGTTATCGTTGCCAGCGTCGTGGCGGTAAGGGTCTGCGAGATATCAAAGCGGGTGGCCGTAACGGCAAAGCGATTGGAATTGTACGCGTCGATCAAGATGACGAAATCCTCATCATGACATCGCGCGGAAAACTGCAGCGGATTGCAGTCAACGAAATAGGAATCGTTGGCCGAAACACCAAAGGCGTTCGCATTATGAAACTGGATGATGGTGATTCCCTGTCTGCGGTGGTTAGAGTTCCTCCAGAAGAGGATGATCCAGTGGACGAGAGTGCAACCGCTCCTGTTACATCTGAAATTGTCCCGGATGATGAATTGGTGGACGTTCCAGAAGCCGATGATGCTAGAATCGACAACGAAGCAACGGATGACGTTGGCGACTCAAATTCGGATAACGATGCAGACTCGGAAGACGATTCTGATTCCGAAATTGAAAACTAAGAATCTGCCGGTTTTAAACTCGTTTGGTCGATATTGATGAACGACTCAACAGAAAAGGATTGATCCGTTGGGACTTTCAACTTTCGCATTTCAAAAATGTATTTCTGGTGCATGTGGTGCAACGTATGGTTTGGAGCAAGCATACGTTGCCTGCCCGAAATGCGGCGATTTGGTCGATATAGATTACGAATGGGATCGCTTGCCAATACCGGACAAGCTTTCAGATTTTTCGAAATTCTGGACACAACGGAACAATCGGACTCGGTTCAGCGGTGTATGGCGGTTCCATGAACTGATGCCATTTGCATCTCAAGACCTACTGGTCACCGTTGGCGAAGGCCAAACATTGTTGCAGCAAGCAGATAGCGTCGCAGATTATGTTGGCATCGATCAAGGCAATTTGTTTCTTCAATACGAAGGAATGAACCCATCCGGAAGCTTCAAAGACAACGGAATGTGCGCTGCATTCACGCATGCCAACGCCATTGGTGCAAAACGGGCTGCCTGCGCTTCGACTGGAAACACCAGTGCGTCACTTGCAATGTATTGCGCCGTGACACGATTGATGAAGGGAATTATCTTCATCGGTTCAGGCAAGATTTCCTACGGCAAACTTTCGCAGGCACTTGACTATGGTGCTCTGACGATCCAAATTCTTGGCGACTTTGATGATGCCATGAACCGAGTCAAAGAAGTTTCCAAAAAGCTGGGAATCTATTTGGTTAACAGCGTAAACGCGTTTCGATTAGAAGGCCAAAAATCCATTATCTTTCGGATTTTGGAGGCCTTGAACTGGGAGCTTCCGGACTGGATCGTGGTACCCGGTGGGAACCTGGGGAATAGCAGCGCGTTTGGCAAAGCATTTATCGAACTAAAAAAGCTTGGCTTGATCGACCGCATTCCAAGGATTGCCGTGATCAATGCCGGAGGTGCGCGAACTCTTTACGAACTTTACGAAGAAAATGGCCTGCGGTGGAACCAAGGGCAACCGGATCAATTGATCGAAAAATCCTATTTTGACCAAATGGATCAAGACAACGCCAAGGCATCTACCCTTGCAAGTGCGATCGAGATCAATCGCCCCGTTAACCTACACAAATGCTTGCGAGCACTGGATGCCGCTAACGGAATTGTCCGTCAGGTTTCGGACCAGAATGCATTGGATGCCAAGGCCAAAATCGCTGCTGGCGGGATGGGCTGCGAACCGGCGAGTGCGACAAGCGTTGCAGGGGCAAAGCTTTTAAAAGCCCAAGGAGTCATCGGAAGCTCGGACCGTGTAGTTTGTGTTTTGACCGGCCATCAACTCAAAGACCCCAACATTACAGTGGCCTACCACTCGACGGATCGACAAGAATTCGAGAAAGTCCTTGGCGGCTACGGAGTTCAGCGAGCATCGTTTGCCAATCATGCAATCGGAGTTCCCAACGATTTGGACGATATCATCAAGGCAATTAAGTTATACAGCTGATAACTCGCCGAGTTCCCATCGTCCGCAGGAATTCCAACGAATCAAAGTACGAACCTCATACGGATCAACAACACAATGAAGAACATTGCAATCAACGGCGCCAACGGAAGAATGGGACGTCGGTTAGTAGCACTTGGGCACGCTGATGAACGCATGAATCTCGCGGCGGCCTTGGAATACACTGGCTGCGAAGCCTTGGGAACAGACTCAGGAACTGCGGCCGGAATCGGCGAAATTGGCGTTCCGTTTACCGATGACTATAAGCCTGATTTTGATGCGGTCATCGATTTCTCCACGCCTGCAGGTTGCGAATCAGCTGTCAAGCAATGCGTTGAGAAGAGCATTCCACTTGTCGTTGCGACAACAGGACTGACCGAGTCTCAGATTCAACTGGTTGAAGACGCGACGAAATCGATCCCAATCGTCTGGGCACCTAACATGAGCATGGCGGTTAACTTGACCATGAAGCTCGTCGAAGCAGCGGCAACGTCATTAAAAAATGTTGCCACCGGAGTCGATGTCGAAATTCTTGAACGACACCATCGCTACAAGGAAGACTCCCCCTCGGGAACTGCATTAAAATTTGGTGCCATTGTGAAAGAGGCAATGGGGCAAACAAGTGAAGCTCACGGCCGAGAAGGCATGGTTGGAACGCGTCCAGCCTCTGAGCTGGGTTACCATGCAATCCGCGTCGGTGACAATCCGGGAGAGCACACAATCATTTTCGGAATGCTCGGTGAAACGATTGAGCTACGAGTTGCAGCAAGCAATCGCGATTGCTACGCCCTCGGTGCGATCGAAGCCGCAATTTGGCTGGCTGGCAAACCAGCCGGAAAATACAACATGTACGATGTACTTGGTTTGTAAGAAGGAGTAGGGAAATTGATGGTTCACAACGATCGCAACTCTCGAATTTGGTCAATGGGGTTTTAGATGGCAAAGTGCGACGAGGGTTATCTTTGCCAAATATGCGGCGAAGAAGTCAGTGGCATCACACAAAGTGATCTGTATCTTCGATATGTCATTGGCCTGGTTGACCCCGAGACATTGCATCTGCAACAGGAACGCCATATCAAATGCAACCCAAATCTTGCTCAATTCATTGATGTAGACGGATTTCGAAATTTAGCAGCCGAAGAGGGCTTTGAAAAAGAAAATCTGGACTCAGGGTTTGTGGAAAAGCGAACGGAGTTACTGACTCGAGGTTTCAAACGATTGCTTGAACTGCGAAAAAATGACTTGCCGATCACTGAGTACCCTTTGCCCGAATTCCACAGCAAATACGCATGATGTTTGTCGAGTTCGTTTCGATGCAAGCGGCGCCTGAATTCGTCGTCTTACGAATTTTTCGCGTTTCGATTCTTTTTTCGTTCCACAACATATTGGTACGTCGTTGAGCCAACCGCTACAGCCGCACCTGCGGTGTAGGCCGCGAATTTATATGGCACCGGAAGGAGCTTTGCAGAGCGGATAATTGCGGTCCCCATGGCGACGCCCGCTGCTCCGGCCGAAACGACCTTGCAAGCCGAGTCAACTTGCGTGGAACTTGGTTCGCCCGTTTTGCACCAAACGGCGAAATGTTCACAATTGTTCAACGCCAAATCGTAGCCACGCTCACCAAGCTTGCTTCTCGCACGGGCAATCGATTCACCGGGACCAAATACTGTAGATGGATCGTCATAAACTCGGATATGGATTTCTGAACCACCGGAGAATTCGTCTAGCGAAACCTCAACGATTTTGGGTGGTGCTCCGTTAACAGTACCAAGTAGCTTGCGTGCAGCGGTCGAATCAAAATGAATCACACGGTTGTCACCGACGTAAATCCCATGATGAGAATAAGCACCGCAGTCGACAAATAGATGGTCTGCAATTTGAAATTCAGACATCGAACGCTTTCAACAAGAGAAAATCACAACGCTCTATACTAGAGCCTTTTGCTAAAGCTGTATTCGTTGGTTCGGTAACTTTCTTTTAAAAAACTTTCACGTCAATCTACAGAATACGCAGTAAACCATATGAAATGGCCATCACGTCCGATCGGAAATCGACGGCAAGAAGCACTTAAATCAATTTCAACCGTACAGCTGGAATCAGCACAGGCATTTTGATTTTTACCAAGTGACTTCCAACTCATTTTCAATCGTTCGATCTTTATCCAGGGTTCGAATCGTTTCCTGAGCTAATTGTTTTTCGAAATAAGAGCCAACGTGACCCCGAAGGCGGATGAAATTATCCGACGTATGAAACTCGACGTTGTCCATCGACTGGAGGTTCGGGTGCGATGAAATGTTGCGGAAAATCTGCGCGTCAAGTTGCTTGAGGTTTTTCAGAATGGTGTTAGGCATGCGATTTGACAAAAGGAAGGCTAGCGGAGTCTTTGTAAGGCACGGAAGTATGGACCTAAAGTTGAAACGCCTGTTGCCTTAACCCTGAAATTCAATCGAATACGCTTCCAAGTTAGCCGGTTATTCGGTTTTTGCGGAATAGAAATTCCCGTGAAAATTCGTTAAAGCTTGCTCGGATTCAGAACTGGCGTTGGCGCCATCGCCTCCAAGCGCTTGATTCGGTTTGAAAGGGTCGGATGTAACCAACTAAACCGATCCGATTTCGGTTGGTCCGCTCGAATGATTTCCAGAGACTGTATGTAGCTTTGGTTAGAGCCACAAAACCGGGTTAATTGCGTCGACGCAAATTGATCGGCATCAAATTCGAGTGCTTTCGCGACCCAACCGAAAATAAGACCGGTTACCAGTATGGAAAACACAATAGCTAGTCCTTCACTAACGCCGTTTAATGTTAATAGGCAGTAACTGCCAACCATTGGAACACTTACCGCTGAAAATCGAATGAGCAGGTGATTTCGTTTCGCATGGCCAATTTCATGCAAGAAGACTGCAGCGATTTGATTGGCATCCATTGAATGAATGAGTCGGTCGGTTAGCAATATTTGACGACCAATGGGCAGTAAACCAACGACCAATCCGTTCATGACTCTGTTTCCTGTGTTCCAAAGCTTGACATCATGTAGCCAAACTCCGCTTTGCTTCGCCAAACCCAGAAGCTGCCGGCCCAGTTGCGTCTCGGAGATCGTTCGTGTTGGCAATATCCAACATAAAACGTTTGGCATCAGACTAACGACCAAAAACATCGCCGCGGGCAAAAGAATATATTTCAGATCGCCCATCGCAACAGCTGAATTTGGACCAAACAACTGATTTAAAAAACCTTCGAATTTTGCCACATCGTGGGCGACCATTAGAATTCCTAACGGGATTAAAATGGTAAGCAACTGCAACTTAATCTGAAACCAAACCTGCTGAACCCCACGGATAAAAGAGGGCAGGGTAAGTGTTGTTTGAGATGCGATCGAAAGAATCAGCCAAACCGAAATAAGTGAGAGAAAAATAGGTGAGAGAAAAACACACGTTGAAATCGTTGTTGTTGATGAAATCCGATCCGTAAAACTGGCCCAAGATGTTCCGAAACATATCGAAACCGTCACAACAAACCAAATCATCATGCCAATTTTTTCGACAAAACAGAAGTCCTTCAAACCAGAGGCGTTTTGCGATTTACCGATGTTAATTTTCGCACATAAAAGTGCAGAAACGAGACCGGGCAGACAAAATGGCAATACGATAGTGAGCCAAAACACGGCACTTGATGAAAATGACGCAGATGCATTGGGTGGGCCAGACGAGGCGAAAACCGCGCACAAGACAGCTGTGAGAATAAAGAACTGCATACCGTTGGGCTGCGAAAACCAAAATCTGGAAAAGAAACTTCATCCCAAGCTAGTCAAAAAATCCGAGTCAAATTGATTTCAAGCACGTTTTGAAAATGTTTTTTGCCGAAGCCGTGATTTCGAAGCGATCACGACTTCCCTAACGATTATTCCGTCTTGCATAATGGAGGAGCGTCGATCACGAATTCCGTCCTTCGCAAACCGCAACTCAAATTCCCACCTTATTAAAATATGAACTACCAAAAAAACAAAACTGCTGTCCTCATGCGTCTTCGTGTCGCATTACTTTCTGCTGCGGCTTTCATCTCCCTCAATTTACCTGCTGGATTGTGGGCGCAAGATCCTGCAACTGACGTAACGGAAACCGACCAAAAAAAGGCAGCCGCACTGGAAGCTCGATTTATCGGCGACGCTCGTCAGCTGACATTCGAAGGAAAACGTGCGGGAGAGGGGTATTTCAGTGGCGATGGCAAGCAGATCGTTTTTCAAAGTGAAAGAGATCCGGCCAACCCGTTCTATCAAATCTATTGGATGGATTTGGAAACAGGCGACACAGAAAAAATCTCACCGGGATATGGCAAGACGACATGTGCCTGGATTCACCCTTCTGGAAGCAAAGTTTTATTCGCATCGACGCACGCGGACAAAGACTCCAAAACGAAACAGCAAGCCGAGCTTGATTTTCGCGCCTCAGGGAAAGAGCGAAGATACTCATGGGACTACGACGAATTCTTCGACCTTTGGGAATTTGACCGAGAGTCGAAGAAGTACAAGCAGTTGACAAAGGAAGTCGGCTACTGCGCAGAAGGTTCATGGTCGCCCGATGGGTCAATGATCGCTTTTGCTTCCAATCGAAGAGCATACGATGGCTCGATGACCGAGGTTGAGAAGAAGAACTTTGATATCGACCCCGCATTTATGAACGACATCTACGTCATGAATGCAGACGGCTCTAATGTGAAGCAGTTGACGGATGTTCCTGGTTACGACGGAGGTCCCTTCTTCTCGCCAGACGGCAAAAAGATTTGCTGGCGACGTTTCTCAGAAAATGGTGCGACAGCGGAAATCATGACCATGAACATTGATGGCTCCGAACAACGTCAGATCACCAAACTTAATAACATGTCATGGGCTCCGTACTTCCACCCCTCAGGAAAGTACTTGATCTTCACGACCAATCGGCACGGGTTTGGAAATTTTGAGCTCTACATTGTTGCAGCAGACGGCCCATCGGAACCCGTTCGTGTTTCATTTACGAAAGGCTTCGACGGTTTGCCGGTATTCCTCCCCGATGGGAAACGGATTTCGTGGACCACCAACCGTACAGCAAAAAAACAATCTCAGATTTTTGTTGCCAAATGGAATCACGAGCTTGCGATGAAACGCCTCGGTCTCGATTCGGTTGCAAAAATCGATCCGGAAACCGAATCGGCGAACAAGCAAGGATTGATGACATCCAAGTTAACATCTTCCGAATTCCGACCAGAAGACGTATTGCGGCATGTTGACTACCTCTGCCGAAAAGAACTCGGCGGGCGCATGACGGGAACGAAGGGCGAGCGACTTGCCACGGCGTATGTTGCTGCCTACCTCGACAGCCTTGGCTGCGTTCCCGCCGGAAAAGACGACAAATGGTTCCAGACGTTTACCTTCCCGGCGGGTGCTACGTTAGGGAAAAAGAACAACATGGCACTTTCAGGAGCCAATGCAATCCTCGACAAACAATGGCGGCCCGTCACCTTTTCTGGCAACGGCAAGTTCGAGGAGGCATCCGTTGTTTTTGGCGGTTACGGAATTGTGGCTCCCAAAACTGAGGAACAGGAGGAGTACGACTCGTACGTTCATCTCGACGTCAAAGACAAATGGGTGATGGTGTTTCGATTTCTTCCTGAAGACGTTTCCCCAGAAAGAAGGCAATTTCTTGCGCCTTATTCCGGCGTGCGACGCAAAGCGATGGAAGCTCGTGAAAAAGGCGCACGCGGCTTGATCGTCGTCAGCGGCCCCACATCAAAAGTCCGAAATCAGCTCATTCCACTTCAAGAGGACTCAAGGTTGTCTGGAACAAGCCTTGCTGTCATTTCGATCACCGATAATTTTGCGTCCACGATCTTGAAAAAATCAGGGCGTGATCTGGAGACCATTCAAAAGAAACTTGATGCGGGTGGTTTATTGATCGGATTCGATACCAAGGAGAAAATGGCGGCTGAAATCGATGTGAAACAAGTCCGCAAGCAAGGCCGCAACGTCTTGGGCCGATTGGTCGTCGGCGACAAACCGTCCGACGATGCATTGATCGTTTGTGCTCATATTGATCACTTGGGAACCGGATCTAGTTCCAGCTCACTAGCTCGCGACGATGAACGCAACGGAATTCACGTTGGCGCTGATGACAATGCCTCTGGCGTAGCGGCGATGCTTGAAATAGCTGAGTATCTTTCTGCGCAGAAAAAAGCAGGAAAACTGAACGCGTATCGCGACATTATTTTTGCTGGCTGGTCGGGCGAAGAGTTAGGACTGCACGGCTCAAAGGCTTACGTGCAAATGCGCCGCGACGGTTACATGGCTGAAATGATGAAGGCACATGCTGGTATTCTCGGCGGTGAAAACGACGGAAAGGAATCTGAGAAAAAGGAGCCGGCACAGGGCGTCGGACCGGTTTCGATGGACCTGAAGAACATTCCCATTTATGGGATGATCTCAGGGTGCTTCAACATGGACATGATCGGTCGTTTCGATAAAAAGGTCATTCTTCAGGGAATTGCATCATCGTCTGATTGGCGGGCGGCCATCGAGCAGCGGAACGCTCCAATTGGCTTGCCACTGTCCCTGTTAGACGATACGAACTTGCCCACAGATGCCACATCTTTCTATGAAGCTGGTGTACCAATCCTGTCCGCATTCACCGGCTCACACAGTGACTATCACACGCCGCGGGATACGCCCGAAAAGCTAAACTATGACAAAGCCGCAGAAATCGCGAAGTTGATGGGATTGCTGGTACGAGGCTTTGCAAAATCTCCCTCACCGCCGACGTTTACCAAAGCCGAAGCAAAAGCGCAGGACCGGCCTCGTGCGGGGCTTCGAGCCTATCTTGGTACGGTTCCTGATTACGGTGAAGACGTAAAAGGTGTTCTGATTTCCGGTGCAACCAAAGGCGCACCGGGTGAAAAAGCCGGATTGAAGGCCGGCGACGTCATTGTTGAACTTGCCGGAAAAAAGATTGAGAACATCTACGATTACACTTACGCCATCGAAGCGCTCAAAATTGATGTCAAGACGACCATCATCGTTGAGCGAAATGGCAAGCGTTTGAAATTTGATATCACACCATCTTCACGAAATTAATCAGTTCGAAAAATTGGGAAATAGATACCGTGCTTCCGGCGACTTTTAATCAACTCGAAACCACCGAGTTGGCAAAGTTTCTGATCGGCAAATCCCTTTTTCGAAAAATCGAGGAAACAACATACTGCGGTCGGATCGTCGAAACGGAGGCTTATCTCCCGAGCGGCGATTCGGCATGTCATGCCGCAGCAAAGCGAACTCGGCGAAACGAAGTCATGTTTTCTTCCGGTGGTGTCGCATACGTTTACGCGATCCATGCCAAGCATTGCTTTAATGTTGTGAGTGAATCAGAGGGGTTGGGCAGCGCTGTCTTAATTCGTGCAGCGGAGCCAACTTTCGGCATCGAAGAGATGAAGTTAAATCGGAAAACCGATTCGATCCACAATCTATTGAGCGGTCCTGGAAAATTATGCCAGGCAATGAAAATCGATATTTCGCTTAATGGCATGCATCTAACGAAACGAAACGGAGTCTGGATCGAAGACAATGGTAGTAAAGTCGATGCTTCTAGAATAAAGATCACAAATCGAATTGGCGTTACGTCGGCGGAAGAATTGCCACTGCGATTTGTCCTCGCTAATTCCGAGTTCGCCAGTGGTCCAAAGTATATGCGTTAATCCAAATCGCAATACCAAGTTCCCTTTAATTCGCATCCGGGCCAAAATCGGCTAAATACTCCGGTTTGCGGCGTGCGAGTTTGTGAATCCCAAATAGCAGGAAGGCGATTCCCCACGGCGAAATCAACAATGTCGCAATAGCAACAAAGTGACCGTTCGGAACACCTGCCGTTTTTGGGTAGTGAGTAAACGCAAAAGAAATACCCGCGAGACAGAAAATTGTGCCAATCGCAGTTTTCACCAAGGCGGCTACGAAATGGCAATTTGTGGCTTTGGTCAAAAACAGACTGGCAGACATGATCGCAAACAATCCGGTGCAAGGCAAACTAGCATGTTTCAGCGCCCAATTGACGTGAAAACTACCAAAATCTCGTCCAAAACTCATGATTGGATAAATGAGTAGCAACGCGATTACCAGAGGAATAAAAAGGAATCCGAACAAAACAGATTTCACAATCGTTTTGCCCAATGGATCACGTGTTACGACGTAAGGGTTTTTCGGTTTGTCCTCGGTGCTCATGTTTAAGTACTCTTTGTCACGAACATAACACTGAACCTTGATTGCCTTGCTTTGGATTCCTGCGTCGTCTGATACCTGCGTCGTCTGATGTCTGCGTCGTCTAATGTCTTTGGCCAAACGGAATTCCAGCCCGTTAGTAGCTGAAGGCTGCTCGAATTTGCAAATACATTTCATCTCCCCTAGAGAGCTTGCCTAAATCACTGAGCCATGCTTCCAACAAAGTCGTTTGGTTTGCATTTGCCGCAACTTGTAAATGCGCGTCTAAACAACGATCCACGCAATCAGAAATGTGGTCGACATCCGCACGCAGATGCTCAGTCGCTGAGCGCACAGCGTTCTTTAAAACTGGATCGGGTACCGCATTTAACGCCGACGGGTCGACCATGACGCGCGCCAACGCATGATAAAACTCGATGGCAAAGTTTGCCAATTGGCGAATCCTATCGCGACGCCTAGCTGGCTCGGACCCCGCTCGATCGACAAACCCTGAAAGCTCTTTTGGGAATCCATTGGTCATGGGTTCAAATGATGCTAACTTTCGTAACAGCATTTCGCGGAAATCAAACAGACCTTCTTCTTCTGCAAGTTTCAATACTTCCAGACTGCCGCCAGATTTCGCCGCCATCGAATTAATATCGATCGCTTGATCACCAAAATCGAGTCGTGACATGATCGAAACGACTTCGTCGATTTTCAACGGCTGAAAATGAACAATCTGTGAACGGGAACGAATGGTTGAAAGCTGTTTTTGTTCACTTGTGCCGATTATGATCATGATCGAACGTGGTGGGGGCTCTTCCAACGTCTTTAACAAGCAATTTGCACTTTCCTGATTAAAGAAGTCTGCATCGTCAATGATTGCGATCTTTCTTCCTCCACGAAATGGAGTCATCGAGATATTATGACAAAGCCCAGCTCGATTTCGATGGTCTCGATCGCCAATAAACTGCTCAATCTGCAAAAACGCTTTATCCTTATTCTTTTGAACAAACTCGAAATCAGGATGATTCCCTGCGGCCATTAACTTACATGACTCGCAGGCACCGCAATGTTTTAGCTCCGATTCATCAAATGTTTCGCACAACAAAGATTTAGCCAATTCAATTGCGAACGTTCGTTTACCAATACCGGTAGGCCCAACAAACAAAAATGTACTAGGAAGCCGATCTCGAGAGACGGCCCTGGCAAACCGTTGTTTCACATGCATGTGCCCAACAATATTCTGCATGATTTCTTCAGAGATCAGGTTCATGAGGATGGCATTCGTAGGCTTTTGTGATGGATCCGGAATCTGTCTTATCGAAACACAAACGGATGGCTGGTGGATTTCGTCCCAATCAACAGTTAACGCTAAGGCCAGTTGGGTGGTCGCTTTTCGACAAACGCATCGACACCTTCTTTGGCCGATTCAGTCGTTCTCGCCGCCGCGCTGTTCGCCGTGCCAAGATTCAAGCTGGTTAAAAAATGCTCACCAATCGTCTCATTGATTAGCGTTTTAGTCATCTTCATCGCCAGCGGAGAGTTCCCCGAAAGCTCTTTTGCCATTTCATTTGCACGAGCCCATAACAAATCGTCTTTGACGGTTTCATGGGAAAGACCAATCGAAAGAGCTTCGTCGGCATCCAGATGCCTGCCAGTCAATGTTAACTTCATTGCCGTCGACGCACCGAGCCGAAACGCAAGCAAAGGGGCTACCAATCCGGCAACCAATCCACGTTTCGTTTCTGGCGAACCGAACTTCGCGTTGGGACTGGCTACTACCAAGTCCGACGCCAGCACCAACGCCAAACCGACACCTACCGCAGGTCCATTCACAGCAGCGATGATGGGTTTGGGAAATCGCAACATTGACTCGACCAAATCGTTCATCGCCATCGTTTCATCGTGCCATTTTTCACGAGAATTTTCATCTTCTAACGATGCTGACATTTCCTTCAGGTCCGTTCCGGAACAAAATGAATCTGAGGATCCAGTAAGAATAACGGCCGCAACATTTTTCTCTTGGTGAATATCGCTGAACGCCAAAGAAAGCTTTTTAATCGTATCCAAGTTTAGCGCATTCTTGGATTGCGGACGATTTAGAATGATGGTCGCACTTGGTACGTCGACACGAACGTCGACCACAGATGAATTTGTAATCATGGGGCACTTTTAAAGAAAAAGTTTGATTCACCAGACTACCATTTTTTGAATCTTTTTGACAGCAAGTCAAATTCAATGCTTGATCAGAAATCGTCTCAACCAACTCACTATAAAAACGGCCGCAGATTCGTAAAAGCGGCGGCTAATAGACGCATCGACGTGGCGTTAACCCCTGCTACCTAGATCAGGATCAGACCACCAGCAATCAAATACTTACCCAAGGTTCAAGCATCAGGATTCAACTTGGAAAAATCACGCCACTCTTGCGCGCCATTGCTCACGGATGAAACTTTTGCACCAGCTCCAACAATTCTTCATGCAAATGTCCATTGGAAGCCAGAATCGTCGATTGATTAAGACCAAGGACTTCCCCGCGACACGTCGTAATCTTCCCACCCGCTTCTTCGATGAACAATCGACCAGCGGCGAAATCCCACGGCGCCAAGCGGTATTCGAAAAATGCGCCGTATTTGCCTGATGCGACGTGAATCAAATCAAGCGACGCGGTTCCAAATCGCCGAATTCCATGGATATTTCTTTCGAAACAGGATTCCACAGCCCGCAAAGTTGCTCGCATCATCTCGCCCCGATCGTAATAGAATCCGCATCCTACCAGCGACTGATCCAATGCCGTCTCCGAATTGGTCACCAGTCTTTCACCGGACAAATAGGCACCTTGACCAAACGCACCGGCTCCAGACTTCGCGTAATACAATTCATCACGAATGGGATTAAGAATCACTCCTGCCTGTGGAATCCCATCCCGCCAATATCCAATAGAGACCGCAAAATGCGGAATCTGATGCGCAAAGTTGTTCGTCCCATCAAGCGGATCGACCACCCAAAGATGCTTTGATGAAGTGCTCGCGGTATGACTCTCTTCCGCTAAAATATCGTGCGTCGGGAACTCACGACGGATGACTTCCACAATCGCCTGTTCTGCCTGGATATCGGCTTCGGTCACCAAATTAGAAACATCTTTGTTTTCAAATTTCAGATCTTGTGCAAAGAACTTTTTACAAACATCGCCGCCGGCCATTGCAGCTTTGATGACGACATCCAAAATTGGATCGTTAATTTTTAAATGCATATTCGTTCGTGGAATCGCTTACCTGGTTTCGAAGAGTAATTTCACACTGTTTGGGCCAACACTTGAGCAAATCCGCCGTCGATTTATGCTCATCGTTTCAGCTCAGGACTCAACGCACGAATACGAGAGGCTTCATTGGCAAGTTTTGTCGCTGCGACTGCTTTTACTTTGGCTGCCAAATCAGCTGGCAAGTCATTAAGCGATATGACGGCGTTCGATTGTATACCGCTTTGCGGATCGCGAACTGGCACTCGAAGCACAGGAACCATCGCTTGCGAATTCGATGCATGCAAGCTTGAGGCAGTATCATTCACAGGCAACGGGCGAGTGACATCATTTGCAAACTCGTTTTGCGAATTCGGCAAATCGCGAAGCCTTGCCGTCGGCGATAGCGATCTGCCAGCCGACGTCCATCCAGTGGTCATTACCATGTTTGATGGCGGGATACGAACCTCAGCTTGATTAAGACCTGCCGACGAATTCGCCTTGGTGAACTCGTCTCGATCGGCATCATTTCGGTTAGACAATGCAAATCCATCGGATGCCATTTGATTTCGCGGCGCTGCGACAGTTTGGTTAGGTTGCCCAGCTGAGGGAGAAAAAAGTTGCACGAGATGCGATGACGCGAGTTGCCCATAAATAGTCCGCAGCCCGGAATAGATCCCCTCGTCGACATGAACAGCCGCCGCATTGCAAACACCAATCAATCGCCCTTGCTCGTCAAACAGTCCACCACCGCTACGCCCGTCAATCGGACGCCCATAGACATCGTACTTTTCGACGGAATCGTAAATTGCAACCCGTTTGTAGTGACTTCTTCGAATCGTCGGTGCGTTAGCTTTGTCACATCCAACGGTAAAAACTGGTTGATTGAGTTGAAGCCGACGGGTTGGAGGAGCAAGCGGGGCCGCTTGAATCGGTTGGGATGTCCTGATTGCGATCAACGCGACATCATGCGCCTTTGCGTCGAAACTGATTAACTGCCCCGAAATACGTTGCATCCCTGACGCAAAATTTACATCAGCTTCGATCTTCCCACGCCCCTTTGATTCGCGGAAGATATGGCCACAGGTTAAAATCAGTGCGTCGTTGCCGTTTGAGTGAATGATCGTCCCTGTTCCGTGTGACGTTCCGCCCGGGTCGACCACTCTCAGCCTAACCGTCGCGTTGAAAGCGATTTGCTCGGCAAGTGTTGGAGCATGAGCAACCGGAAATCGACCATTTCGATCCAGCGGTTTTGGAATGGGACTTGAAGAACTTGCCAGACTCGTCGGATTTGCGGTAGCTGAATTGGTTGATGTTTGTACGTAAGCTGGATTATTGCCAGGTGCTGTTGGCGGAGCATCAGAACGCGATGGTCGACGAAAACTTCCAGCCAACATCTCGCGAAAATCCTCGCGAAAATCTTCGCGTCGCTCTAATCGTCGCTCGCGGGCTCTTGCAAACATTTCACGGATTCGACCGAACGTAAAACGTCCATCATGGCGAGCATGGGTTCGATCGCGTCGCAACATGATTAACGAAGGAAACGATCGGACCTTAAATCGCTCAGCAAGTCTTGGAAATCGACGAGCCGCAATTTCGCGAATTCGAAATCCACTTTCAACCGCAGTCTTAATTGCGGCAGCCGACGTCGGATCAATTTGCGTCGTTTCATCATAAAAGAATAACAACTCGGGAGAATCAACATCTTCGGTCGTTGGGCCAGATCGTGTTGCCTCTTGCGAAAACAACTTGGCGACGTCAAATTGCGTCAGGCCGAAAATCACCGCAAGGGCAAGGCACCCAATTAGACGAAACGCCGTAAAGCGATGTGATAAATTACGTTCGGAAGTTCTAAATTCCGAAGAATGAGAGACGAACATATTTTCCTTCCTTGGAAATAAGGTTCGATATTAAAACCGACAGCAAACGCTCAAGCCATTGAGAATCACGCCGTGTCCTCACAAGAGTCCAATCCGCTTCGACTCTTGCAAAATCGTAATGGTTGAAATTTCGACTCGTCCGTGAGTCAACTGTCAACCACCAATGCACAGATTGTGCCGATTTGCCTAAAGTTTTCAACGCCGATATCCGACAGCTGATTTTGTTTTTCCTAAAAGTCAAAAAATGCTATGATATAAAGACTATTTCACTCCTTTTCCGGTTTGCCAGATGCGATCTGCTAGCAATATTTTGCGATTCTTTGTTTTCGTCAGCGTTGTTTTTTTGCTGGTTAATGAATCTTTGGGCAAAGAAAATGAAAAATTTACAAAACCGGCGTTGATTGAATTCAAGAGCGATATTTCACTTCGCAGTTTTGAATATTTTAAACGGAAACTTGCCGCAGCCAAAAAGCTTGGTGCCGATTTGATCGTCGTTGAGTTTAACAGTCCGGGTGGATTGCTAGACGAGAGCCTACAAATCGCTGAGATGCTTCGTGATGTGAAATGGGCACGTACGATTGCGTTCATTCCGAATCGAGCGTTGAGCGGCGCAGCGCTTGGGTCCCTTGGTTGCGACGAAATTGTGATGGGACAGAATGGCAGAATTGGTGACGCTGGAATCATTTTTTTAGATGAGAGGTTTTCGTTTCGATACGCGCCCGAAAAATACATGTCGGATTTGGTTCGCCGAGCGCGTGACCTCTCTGAACTTTATGGTCGGCCGCCTGCGATCGCTGAGGCGATGATCGATATGGACACCATCGTATTTCAAAACCGGAATGACCGAACGAAATTTGAAACGCGTCGCGCCGTCAATAGTGGTTACCCAAACCGACAAACGCAAGCTCGCGTTGATGAAAGAATTGCCATCAAAAAGAAGCTTGATGAAAAAGAATGGGAATTGGTTTCAGAGTCGGACGAGGGTCGGTTCCTTGAAGTCAACGGACCTCGTGCCGTTGAGCTTGGGCTCGCCGAACGAATTGCATCAGACCGCGCAGAATTAAAAGAGCTTTTCGGACTGAATAACGAGTTCAAAATCTATAAAGAAACAGCAACCGATGTCGCGATACACTGGCTGAATCACCCTCTCGTTACCGCACTCCTTTTCATTATTGGCGGAATTGCTATTTATCTGGAATTCACCGCACCAGGAATTGGCGTTGGTGCCCTGATTGCTGGACTTTGTTTTGCCTTATTCTTCTGGAGTCATTTCCTAGGAGGGACGGCCGGCTGGTTGGAGGTGATTTTGTTTATCTGCGGAATCGCATTTCTCGCGATGGAATTGTTTGTGATTCCCGGTTTCGGCGTCGCCGGAATAGCCGGTATCGTTCTGATGGGAGTCAGTGTTTTGATGGCAAGCCAGAACTTTATCATTCCGCAAAATCCATTTCAAACTGCAGAGCTCCAAACCAACCTATTAGTAATGGCGGGATCCGGAATCGCGTTCCTCGCGGGCGCATTCTTTCTGGGCAAATACATGGGTTATTTGCCGGTCGTGAGCAGCCTAATGTTGGCACCACCTTCATCCTCAACCGTTGAGGCATCCAAGGCCCCCGAAAAAGGAGTGACCGCCGCACATCCCATTGTTGCCGTGGGAGATTGGGGCGTTGCCGAATCTATCCTTCGCCCGGCTGGAAAGGCTCGATTTGGCGAACGCACGGTTGATGTCGTCGCAGATGGTTCGTACATCGAGGCGGACAAACAAGTGAAGGTGGTTGAGATTAGCGGCAATCGCGTTCTGGTTGTCCGAGTCTGAGCATCTTATCGAAAAAAATTCTTCGACGCTGAAAGCACCTGGATTCCAAAACCGTTCGCGTTCGAAAATGGATCTCGATGGACCAGCGACAGTCTTTCACTTTCGTGAGATGCAATAAAGTTGCGGTTCGCTGATTTGGGAGATTATCTTTGCCGCCGATTGGGAAATCCGCATTGATCATTTAAAATCATTCGTCCGCAAAAACTGCGACAATCACTTGCCATTTATTTCGAAACTTTATCGATCGCATCTTGAAACTATGGAATTAATTAAAGACGGGGAGCTTCGCAACGAAATCGGGTACCTGGGAGCGATTTTAGGGGATTCGATTCGTCAAATGGCGGGGGATGACGCGTTTGAGATGGTCGAAGAACTGAGGCGATTGGCATGGGACCGTCGAGAGGGCCGTGATCAAGCAGAACAGCGGATGACCGACCGAATTGCAAAATTCAATCCGGAACAACTTCGAATCGTCATCTGCGCTTTTTCAGTCTTTCTGGATTTGATGAATGTAGTCGAAGATCGGCAACGTGTAAAAGTTTTGGCAAATAGAGCAATAGATCGCTATCCAGAACCGTACGGTGAGTCTATTCGCGAAGCGGTCTCCCAATTGAAACAGGCCGGAACCTCGGCTGACGATCTACAAACCTTAATTGACCGACTACACATTGAATTGGTTTTCACGGCACATCCAACTGAGGCAAAACGCCGCTCAGTAAGAAGCAAACTTACCGCGATCCGCAAATTGATGGCGGCTGCAGATTCCGAACCCGTTCCGTTTGAACGCGATCGAATTGAAAACGAAATTCGGGGCGAAGTGACCAAACTCTGGCAAACCGATTTTATTCGACCTTGGCGACCGACGGTGATGCAAGAAGTTGGTCGCGGCCTATCGATCAAACCGGTTTTGTGGGAGGAAATCCCGCGTATAGCCGAAGAGTTGGATAGAGCTTTGGCCGAAGACTTTGACCTCGAAGTAAAGCTTCGAACGCCGTGCATAACATTTGGTTCATGGATCGGGGGTGATCGTGACGGCCACCCCGGCGTGACTTCCGATATCACCAAGGAATCGGTCGAATGGTTACGACGAGAAGCTATCGCCTTTCACCAAAAATCATGCGACAAACTATTTCACTCACTTAGCTTGTCCCACAACTGGTCCGATGCAGAATCGGTTTTGATGGCCGAGATACAAGCGGTAACAAACAAGCATCCGGAATTGCTAAATCGGCTTTCAGACCTTCCTCCAGGAGAGCTTTGTCGTCGCTGGTTGTCGATAATTAGTTGGCGACTTGAGCAAACGGCTCAAGTTGGTCTCGTTGCCGAGAACGATCCGTCAAACGACGGAAGCCACGACAATCAAAACGTCGACGGTTTCGCCGGTTATGAAAACGCGGATCACTTGGCAACGGATGTGAAAATCTTACTCACCGCTATCAACGAGATTCCCGGCGGCCAATTTGTTGCCGGGGAGGTCCGTTCATGGCTGTGGCAAATCTCCGCATTCGGTTTCCATTTGGCACGTATGGACGTTCGCCAAAATGCAAAGGTTTATTCCCAAGTCATCTCTGAGTGTCTTCGTCAGGCCGGATTGTGTGATGACTACGAATCGCTGGACGAATCCGATCGAATTATATCGTTGGCAAAATCAATTGATTCGAAACTATCGATCGATCTAAACTCGCTCTCGGAGATGACCGTCGAATCCCTAAGCACCTTTCGGACGCTACATCAAGTCGCGGCGAGGTTTTCCAGCTCGGCAATAGGCGCTCACGTGATCAGCATGACAGCAGCTCCCAGCGACGTCTTTGCCGTTCTTTGGCTGGGGAAACAAACCGAGCCAAATCCCGAAGAGAATCAGGCTTTGGCACATCCGCCAATCGTACCGTTGTTGGAAACGATCGAGGACCTTGAGGCTGGACCCTCGATTCTCGCAGGCATGTTGGCCATTCCCGCCTACCGCGAATACTTGCGTAACCAATCAGATCAACAAACGATTATGCTTGGTTATTCGGACAGCACAAAAGACGGCGGATACCTTTCGGCATGTTGGTCACTATTTCAAGCACAGCAAAAATTGGTTGAGGTTGCTTCAGAGCATGGAGTTGAACTTACTTTTTTTCACGGTCGTGGTGGATCACTTGGTCGAGGGGGTGGGCCGGCGGCACGCAGTATTCTCTCCTTGCCGCAAGGAACATTTAATGGTTCTCTGCGATTGACTGAACAAGGTGAAGTCCTTGCCGATCGATACGATGATCCAGCAATCGCGCATCGTCATTTGGAACAAGTCGTTTGGTCATCGCTTTTAGCTGCTGGAAAGCCAGCCGAACCGACCCCAAGTTCCTGGTGCGAAATGATGCATAAAGTTTCCGGTGAATCGTTTAGAAATTACCGGCTACTTTTAGAGCAACCAGGATTCGTTCAGTTCTTTCGCTGTGTGACACCAATTTCTGACATTGAGCAACTGCCGATCGGGTCGCGACCGTCACGCCGAAAGCCAGGCGGCGACTTGAGCGATTTACGTGCCATACCTTGGGTTTTTTCTTGGACACAATCACGGTGTTTACTTCCAGCGTGGTATGGAATCGGTGCGGCAATGACGAATTTGATCGGTCAACCCAATGTCGGTAGCGAATTGATCACCATGTACAAAGACTGGCCGTTCTTCCGCGCCTTGGTGGACAATGCGGAACTGGCTTTGGCAAAATCGGATATGAACATCGCCGAGTTCTATTCTTCGCTTGCCGATGATCAACCAGCACTTCAACCCATTGCCGAGATGATTAAGCAGGAATTCATTGCGGCCAAACGTGTGGTCTTACATTTGACGGGACAACAAGAACTTTTGGACGGTACACCTTGGTTGAAAGAGTCGATTCGCGTGCGAAATCGCTTCATCGATCCCTTGAATTTAATTCAGGTTGATTTAATCCGTCGAAGTCGAAAAGAGGGGTTGTCCGAAAATGAAACGGAAGAATTAAGGCACCTGACTCGGTTATCGATCAATGGCGTCGCGGCAGGCATGCGCACCAGCGGATAGAGAAACCTCAGAAAGTTGACCGATGGATCAAACGGAGATAACATGCGTAAGGTCTTTGACCCAACAAAAAGTAGTATGATACTCGCGGGATGCCATTGATGGGCGTAACCTACTTCAAACGATTCAGGATGGAGCTTGATCTTCGAGACGGCTTGTTTCCTCAACCGATGGTTCCGAGCGAATATTTCACGTTACTCTGGGACGAGAATTTAATCGAACAGCATTCTGAAACCAAATTCCGTAGTTTTAGGTTTGAGATAGATGCTAATGTCTTTCAATGCCTCGGAAATCGTGACGGCTGCCGGCGGTTAATGGGCGATATCTCTCGAAGAAGTAATTTCCTTCCCAACTCGACAATTCTGATAGGGCATCGAGATCCCGATTCTGGACAGGTCGATTATTGTGGAACCATTCAGGCAATACGTGACAACATGAACCGGGGAAGCATCCAGAACATCGGGGTGACACCCGAACATCGTGGAATGCAACTGGGCACATTTTTAATCTACCGTGCGATGCAAGGTTTTCTTTCGGAAGGTCTTCAGGCCGGAACCCTCGAAGTAACCGCTCAAAATACCAAAGCACTTCGACTCTACGAAAGGCTTGGGTTTCGCGTAACAAGAACAGTCTTCAAAGCGGTTGAAGTTTCACTTGTATAGATGCAACAGCTAAGACGCGGCAGCAACGGCATAGGTTTCCACCCGCGTCTACTCCTTTAATGCAAAAGACATTCAATCAATCAATCAATCAATCAATCAATCGGAGCGGCAAACCAAATACCAATCCGACTTCCATGATGTCAGCACTGGCCATCAACAGCAAAACACATCGCTTATGCGGCCTGATCCAATGGACGCATCTCTTGAGCCCAACTGACCCAGTCCATCACTTCTGCGAGATCAGGAACCTTTGCGCCGCGCAACCACTTTTGGCCTTCCTTCGTCTTGGAAAACGGACCAACAATTCCAAAAAGAACGGCCGGATCCATGTCCGCCAATTGCTCAGCATCAAGGATCCCACACGCGACCAGAATCTGGGAATCGTGGCCTCGCAAATTCGGCACTTGGCAAACAAGCATCGCTTGATACTGCCACTGCTCAACGTTTGCTTCCTTGATCCGCTTGTTTGAGAGTTCGTTGGCGATCCATCCCGGATCCGTTTCAACCAGTTCTGAAACCGTGATGATTCCTATTTCCTCAAGATGTTCAGCTGTTTTGGGACCAATCGTTGGGGCAGCTTCCACATTGTCGTTCAGCTCCAAATAAAACCGTGAAGTTTGGGTTACCGCTGAACTTCGGCGACTTCGAACAGGTGATGGTTCACGACTCATCTCATTTGACCGTTCGTTCCGACCGGAATCGCTAGCCTGATGCATTATATTTTCATTTTCCGAGTCAAACTCCCTTGCGGTGTCCTTGGGGGTCCCACTTTGTGAAAGCGGTTGGTAATTACGTTTTTTGTTGGAGCGAGAACTATTTCGAGTCGCCTTTAAAATATTCGCTCGATAACTCTCTGTCTCTGCATCGCTGGATTCTGATCCGATTCGATTCGCTCGATGATCCAATTCCGCTGCGACACGGATCTTTCCAGTAACATCCTCCTGCCACACAAGCTCCGTTCCATTTTGGTCCATTGCCGCAAAGTCGAGACTTCGATTCACATCTTCTAACCTGGATTCAACGGAGTAGCGAGTGTTAGGCAATAGCTCATTTCCACGGGGCCTGGTCGGCACCGCATCACCCGAATACTTATCCGGCAAATCCAAACACGGGATATCTTGTTCCACCGAGTAATCGCGAATAAACCGATTGTTGGTCAACAGAACAATCTGGCTTGTGGTTTTGGTGAATCGCTTAAACAGACGCATGACCAAATCAACTTCGGTTTCACCAAATCCGACAAACGCATCCTCTAAAACCAGTGGCATTCGATAATCGCTTTCCGTAAGCAAAGAACAGGCAGCCAATGAAATCGCGATTCGAACCTTGTTTCGAGTGGTTAAGTCCGAATCATTGTAATGGATCTTTTGGCGGTTCTCGTCTACCAACACAATGTCTGTGCCTTCATCCGACAAATACAGGCTCGACAAAACGCCGTTGGTCAACTCGCTCACGAAATTGGACGCGAATTGCAAACAGCGACTCACACGCTGCCGAGGCTTAGCCAATTCCAAGGCCAAAGACTGCTCTAACTGTTGCTTTTCGGTTTGCAATCGTCGGAGCTCAACATTCTTCGCCTCCAACAACGATTTTGATTCCGTAATCTGCACGAGCAAATTTTGATCAGCCTTTTCATCGATCGAATGATACTCTGAAAGCGCAGAATTCAACAAACGCTGAGTCATTTCAATTTCATTGATCAATTCATCCAATTGTGCGTTCATTTGCTCAATAAGGTGCGAATTACCTGGAAGAAATGAAATATCATGACTGCTGCATTCGCAATACTTAGTCGAAGCGGAATCTTCCGTCGCCAACGTCGAACGGTTGGAGTGAAATCGTTTCTCATTCAACCTCTGCAGATATCCGTTCAGCTCTTCAGTGCAGCGATGTAAATCACGCAATTCGGTGGAAATCAATCGCTGGCGCCATTGCGATTGGATTTCCGACAATGCATCGCAAATCTGATGATGCACAACCTGCAATGAATGAAATTCGTCGTGTTGTCGGCTACTCGCATCAACATTTGTATCGAGGTCCGAAATTTTTTCTTCACTACATCGTAATAATGCCCTAACTTCATCAAACGCCCCGTCAAATTCACTGATTCGTGTCGATGAAAGGTCGCTCTTGAGATCGGTAATCCGAGTATTAATGTCGGCCTGGACGGTTTTCCAACGATTGATCTGAAGGTCCAGGGATTCTAAATCACTCGCGGTAACCGAATTATTTTTCTGGACGGCGATGGGCGCAACTTGGTTTGCCGAACTACGAGACGCTATGAGCTGATCAATCTCCTTTTCGACATCAAATGCGCGAACCCGCAAACGCTCCAACTTAATTCGCAATCCTTCAATACGCTTCTCAAGCGAGTGCTTCTGTGAAAGCAAGAATTCCCGAGGCTGAGCATTTTTCTTTTCAAGCGTCTCAACTTCACGACGCAACAGGTTGCGATCGTTTGATAGGTCGTGTACCTGAAAATCAACTCCGGACAATTCATGTCGCAACGTTTGAACTCGGTGTTCATCAAATAAATCTGATTCGCTACCGCTATGATCACCGAACGGGACATTAAATCGTTTGCGCAGCAACTGGCAAAGCTCATAACCACCAACCGAACCTTGACCAAAATTTACGTCGTAGAAACTCTCGTAGGTAAATGGATCTATTTCCAGCAGCGTTCGGTCAAAAACACGTCGCATCTCCGAATCAAAGTCTTCTAAATGCTCGGTCGTTCGAGAGACCATGGCAGGCCCCTTCGGAAATTCCACCTCCATGTCGGTGGTCAAGAACTTGGACGAAATTCCCGATGCGTCGTCTCCGTAAAACAGCCATCGGATTGAATCACGAACGTTTGTGGTGTCGGCATCAATCGGGCCAAAAATCAGCTGCATTTTCGGCGACAGAGAAATTGATTCGAGCGAATCGTTGGCACTAACTAGGTTATTGGAAAGGCGACGAATTTTCACTTCTTCCCTCCTGGATTGTGAAATCGTGATTTTACGAAATGGTTGCTTTTTGCGAAGCGTCTTTCCGCCACTAAAAAGCTGGTTGATCAAGCACAAATTCGATCCGTCATGTTCCGATCTGCTGGTCAACAAGCTTGTTTTATCCCATATAAAAAAAAATGAATACCCGAATTTCTGGCCAATTCAATGACTCCATGTGCAGATTTTTCCAACTAGAGAATCGCCAACACCGGAATGTAAATGTTTGAACACTATGGAAAAGACTCGGAAAAACCAAAACCTGAATCTATGGCCGCGGCAAACCAGCTGCAAATCCATGGAGACATAAGACTTTCAAGACAATCCCAACCTGTCTTTCCATCCATGATCATTGATTCGGAAACGGGTTGAATTGAATGAATCCTGCGAGAAAAAAAGAAAGCGTTAGCAGGTTTGAATGACGTTATAGCGGTCAAGCACAACGATCAGCCTATCGTCAATTCGAGAATGAAAGACAAAGAAGTCGACTTGTCTCACGTGAACCTTTCACGCTCGATTCGCGCGTCAACCAAATCCTTGGAGGCTGAATTTCTACCTATTTCGCGTAAACTCTTTCCTGAGATCAGTCTCTCGGTTAGTCTAAAAGTGCTTTCGTCATGTTGATTTACCGGCCTGCCACGTTGAGAAAAGGCGTTGCGTTTTTTCAAAACGCCACTTGATGGTCGCGAAGAATTTGAAGGGTGCGACTGTTTCCCCGCACGCACAGACGGCGATATTCTTTATCTGTTATTCAAGGTTTTAGCTCTATGATCCGATGTGCGTTTGCGACTTGCTTTTTAGCAACCTATTTTGGCTCCTATTTGGTGTTGGCGGCCCAGTCCATTCCTGCGGACGGTTCCATATTGCCGTTTCCACCTACGAAAATGGCGGGAATTGCCAGACCGAGGTTGCAAGACTCGACGATGAAATGGCCCCAACCCCCGGAGAGACTCCCGAAAGACGCTCCTAATGTTCTGGTCGTTCTGCTCGATGACGTTGGTTTCGGTGTCGCTGACACGTTTGGCGGTGAGGTACACACGCCTACGCTAAGCAAGCTGGCCAGGCAAGGCATCAAATACAATGCATTTCACACAACCTCGATCTGCTCGCCTACTCGAGCCGCACTTTTGACCGGTCGGAATCACACTCGAGTTGGCTCCGGCACGATTGCTGAGCGTGCTGTCGCGTTTGATGGCTACACGGGAGTGATACCAAAAACCGCGGCTACGATTCCCGCAGTTCTCAAGGAGTACGGATATCACACAGCCGCTTTTGGAAAGTGGCACAACACTCCCGCGACGGAGACGACCTCAATTGGCCCGAAAGACCGCTGGCCTAATGGATATGGTTTTGAATATTTTTACGGTTTTCTGGGGGGAGAAACTTCTCAATGGGAACCCAGGTTGACAGAGAACTACAATCACATCGAACCTCCCGAAGACGACCCAACGTACCACTTTACAGTAGACATGGCAGACAAAGCCAGCAAATGGCTTGATGATCATCAGGCGTTCTCGCCGGACAAGCCATTTTTCATGTACTGGGCTCCCGGCGGGGTTCATGGTCCTCATCATGTGTTTCCTGAATGGGCCGACAAATATAAGGGCAAGTTTGACACGGGGTGGGATGCCTACCGGGAACGCGTTCACAAGAGGCAAATTGAAATGGGAATCATCCCAAAGGGCACCAAGTTGACCAAACGCGACACAACCCTTGAGGGATGGGACAATATCCCGGAAACCCAACGTGCTTTCCAGACGAGACTTATGGAAATCTACGCTGGTTTCGTTGAACACACCGATGCACAGGTAGGTCGGCTTATCAACCATCTTGAGAAACGAGGCCTACGAGAAAACACAATCGTCCTCTATATATTTGGTGATAATGGTTCCAGTTCAGAGGGACAGCGTGGCTCAATCAGCGAATTGTTAGCCCAAAACAACATTCCCAACACCGTGGACCAACAACTAAAAGCCCTGAATGAAATGGGTGGCCTGCAGGTGCTCGGGTCTCCAAAGACTGACAACATGTATCATGCAGGTTGGGCGTGGGCAGGCAGCACCCCATTTAAAGGTACAAAATTACTGGGATCTTATTTCGGTGGAACACGCAATCCGATGGTTATTTCGTGGCCCAAGAAAATCAAGCCGGATAAGAGCATGCGGAATCAATTCCATCATGTCATCGATATCGCACCCACTATCTATGAGTTGCTAAAGATCCCCCACCCGGCGGTGGTTCACGGCAACAAGCAGATACCAATCGATGGCGTGAGTCTGGCGTACACTTTCGATGATGCGTCCACTCCCACTAAAAAGAAAATTCAATTTTTCGATAACAACGGAAGCCGCGCCATCTACAAAGATGGCTGGATGGCATGTGCGTTTGGGCCATTTATCCCATGGAATACGCCGGCCTCTATTTCTCGTATTCAGAATTGGGATTCCGCGACGGACCAATGGGAACTGTACAACCTAAATGACGATTTCTCTCAAGCCGATGATTTATCGAAGACACATCCGGATAAACTCAACCAGTTGAAAAACGAGTTTCTGGAGTTGGCGAAAAAAAACCAGGATTTCCCAATTGGTGCGGGCAATTGGCTGCGGCTTTATCCTCAAGATCGAGTCACCACTCCCTACTCCAATTGGAACTTCAGTCAAAACACACGACGAATGCCTGAATTTGCCGCGCCAGGCGTAGGCCGACAGAGCACCAACGTGACAATTGAGGTTGATCTAAAAGACCAAGCCAATGGTGTTCTTTATGCGGTGGGCGGAGCGAGTGGTGGACTGACGGTTTACCTAGAGCAAGGACATCTCATGTACGAATACAACATGATGATCATTGAGAAATATAAGGCACGAAGCGACAAACCGCTGGCTGCTGGAAAGCGTAAGATTGAAATCCAAACTACAATCAATGGACCCGGAAAATCAGGAACGGCCAAACTTTTCGTTGACGGCGAGAACGTTGGCGAAGCGAAATTGAAACGGACTGTCCCTGCGGCGTTTACCGCAACTGAAACGTTTGACGTCGGAATCGATTTGGGGTCACCCGTTTCATCCAAGTATGCAGAGCGGCGACCGTTTGAGTTTGACGGGACGATTCATCGACTGAACGTCAAATTGAAGCCACGCTAGACAGCCAGTTCGGTTTGAGCCGACATCTGCGTCAATAAAAGTAACACTCTTCTCAAGTCCATTTGAAAGTTGATTCGCTCAATGAATATTAGGAATTTAGGCACTCTAGCTCCGCATACCCAACTACTCGGCGTTGCCACCCTGACGCTGCTAATGTCCATGTCGGTCAACAATGCGGTCGCCCAGACATTTGATCGTTCGATTCGAGCGGCGGAAAATCGTGAGCCAACAATTCCGCGACCTGATCAAGACCGAGCTGTCCAACAAAAACTCGCTGCCCTCAAAGCAAAGACGGGCAAAAGACCTAACATTTTATGGCTTATCGTTGATGATATGGGATACGGCGATCCAGGATGTTATGGCGGTGGCGCGGCTATTGGAGCGGCCACGCCAAACATTGATCGACTGGCCCGAGGAGGCCTAAGACTGACGTCCTGCTACGCGCAGCAAACCTGCACGCCCACCCGTTCGGCAATCCTGACCGGCAGACTCCCAATTCGAACCGGCTTGACCCGTCCAATTCTTGCTGGAGACAAGATCACCAAGAACCCTTGGAATGACGAAATCAGCTTGGCAAAATTGCTCAGTGGAGCAGGGTATTACACCCTGCTAACGGGCAAGTGGCACGTCGGAGAAGCCGAAGGAATGCGTCCTCATGATGTCGGTTTCGATGAATACTATGGCTTCTACTCTGCTCAAAAGGAAATCACCCAGTCCAAGGACCCACGACGCTTTCCCGACTTGGTAAACAATCCGGCCCGTCTTCGAGCCTTCGAGGCGATCAAACCAGATGACCACCTGATTCATGGGTTCAAGGGAGGTCAAACAAATAAAGTTAGCCAGATAAAATCCATCGAAGATATGGGAAGAGCCGACAAAGAACTCACCGATTTCACCGTCAAAAAAATCAAAGAATTGGCTGATGGCGACAAGCCATTCTTTATCGAACATTGCTTCATGAAGGTTCACTGTGACAACTTCCCAAATCCGGATCTCGGATCATTGAGTGCAGCGAAATACTACTATAAAGAAGCAGTCGCAGAGGTGGATCGGCACGTTGGTGAAATTGTTAAGTCACTCGAGAGTGCCGGTGTTCTAGAAAACACTTTCATCTTTTTCACATCTGATAATGGTCCGCAAATGGATGGGTGGCCTGACGCGGGACACACTCCGTTTCGAGGCGCCAAAGGAACCACCTTTGAAGGAGGTGTGCGAGTCCCCGGAATTGCACATTGGAAAGGCATGATCCAGCCGGGTCGAGAAAGTGATGGGCTTTTCGACCTGATGGACCTGTTCGGAACCTCCCTGCAGCTGGCGGGCGTGTCGACCGATAAACTTCTGGACGATCGATACTACGACTTCATCGATCAGGCTTCATTCTTAATTGATGACAACGGAAAATCGAAAAGAGAAGCCGTCTATTTTTGGTGGGGCAGCGAGTTAATGGCATGCAGAATGAAGGAATACAAAGCGCATGTCAAAGTTATCTTGCCGCAGACAACCCATCTACACATTGATATGTCGACCGTTCAAAACGTCGGTCTGGCGCCTTGGCTGTTCAATTTATACATCGATCCAAAAGAACAAATGCCGGTCGGGCATCGCCGAAATGCCTGGCTGGCAATCGTCGCTGGTAAACTAAAAACCCATGGTGCGACATTTAAAAAGTTCCCGCCCAAGAATATTGGGCTGTAGCTGCTTTTTGGTCATCCTTAGCGATACGAGACTCCGGCATGACAATTAAACGCATTGTTGAAAATAGCCATTACGGATAAGCGGAAATGGTATTGTCGGTGGACTCGAATTATTAACCAGTTGCTGAACCCGAAGTGCTACTCAGTTGCTGAATTCGAAGTGCTACGCATGATTGGGCAAGAGCTTTACTTTGGGGTTAGAAAGAGCTTTACTTTGGGGTTAGAAAGGGAAGAGATCACCCGGATGCCAGCCATTAAAAACATCGCCCGCGGGCGATGTTTTTTTGAAAATTTCAGCGAGCTCAAGATTTCAGCGAGCTCAAGATTGAAGCGAGCTCAAAATTGAAGCGAGCTCCGTCGTTTGGTGGATTTAAACTTCCGAAACGATTTCGTTTGGGACCCATTTCGTTTGGAAGCGGTTGTTGCTGTTATTGCTTGCTGCCGGCATGGAAAGTTACGAGACGCGTTCAAAGCTACAAACAATAGCGACTGACATGCAATAGCGACTGACATGCAACGCCGCTCAACCCACAAATAACTTTTTGGCCAATCTCCGAACATTCAAATTTTCATGAGACAATAGCTTTTCAGAAATCCGTTTCGGAATTCGACTTGAAGTAATCACGCCGCTCTGAATTGAACTTAAAAGCGTAAGCACGCTCTTCTTGCTCCCTAGCAAAACCAGACAAGCCTTCTCTCGCTCTTTTGAATTGAATAGCGAATAGTGATTCACCAGGAACGACGACACCTCATCGTTCTTTACGTCAACGATTGCGCTCAAAGCCGCCAAACGCAACTCCTGTTTCGATGGATCAATTGCCACGGTCGATTGAAATAACTCTTCCAAAAACACTCGAACTTTTTTCCAGTCGGATAGGGCAAAAACACGCAACGCGTCATAGCGAATCCCCTTGGACGTCTTTGGATCCAATACGACTTGTTGCGAGATTTCCAAAAACGCATTCCAACGGCGATTTAACAGATCATCTCGGGCGACGATTTCATGGATCCGTGTTTTGGGATCCGCGCCGTTTTTACTGAGTTCAAAAATCAATCCGCCGCCGATCACCGCAATCTGCCAATCCGAAACAGGCAGATCCTTCTTGGGAAGAGAAACCTCAAGAATTCTCGCCAACACCTCGTTGTTATTTTTCTCCGCTGCAAGCACCGCAATTTCCCAAAGCCATGGAATTCGCGAAAGCTCTTGCTCTGTACCGGGCTCAATATCGTCAACCAATGATTGCAATAAATCGGCAGCATACTGCGGGTTCGATCGAATCAGCTTCAGCCGCTCACGGTCACTGACGTTTTCGTCTAAGACCTTGCTCGCAATAGCCAACACAGGGCTAGGCTCTGGTTTGACATCGTCATACGCCAGAGAGTCCGTACAAAAGAAAAACAGTGGAGTTGTGATAACACAAATGCAGAGCATCCGTTCGCAAGCGATCCTTAATCCTTTACTCAATTCCATTCCAATCATCATTGACGATGCAGCTGAATCGCGGTACCATAAAAACTTAGCCAGTGGTACATTTTTTTACGGTTGTTCAAAAAAATGAAAAACAACTTCGCGTTTCAACTTCTGTTTTTATTAATAGCCTTTAATCTTCTTTGCGTCGCTGTCCACGGTCAAGCGATTGGCGAGCAGAATCTCAAAAAGAAAATTGTTTGCTCTACCACCCAAATTGCGGATTTTGCAAAAAATATCGTCGGCAATCGTTGGGATGTTCAGTCGATTTTAGGACCGGGGCAAGACCCACATACGCACGAGGTCTCGGCAGCAAGTGCCAAACTCGTGTCCCAAGCGGATTTGTGCTTCCAAAACGGATGGAATTTGGAGGGGCACGCTTGGATGGAAAAAATCTGCAAAGAGTCCGGCAAAGCATGTGTGACCTGTGTTGATGGAGTGACGCCCAGAAAAATTTCCGAAGACGGAGAAATCATCAACGATCCACACGCTTGGTTTTCGGTCGACCGAGCCAAGGTCTATGTACGAAATATTTTCAAGGCAGTAGCGGCGGCCGATCCTGATCACAAAGCCTTCTACTTAAACAATGCCGCGAAGTACATTGTTCAACTGGACACCTTGAAGTCGGAAATCAAACGAGACCTGGCTAAAATCCCACCGCCACGAATCCTTGCCACCCATCACGATGCATTCGGGTATTTCGCCGAGGAGTATAACTTTCAAATCGTTTCACTTGCTAAATGGTCGACAGATGAAATCGGTGGCGGCAGCACGCTGGACCGCCGCAAAGAACTCATTTCAACTATCCGAGAAAAAGGGGTCAAAGCTCTTTTCGCCGAAACGTCGATCGATCCTGAAATCATGAAAGTCATCTGCAAGGAAACGGGTGCGAAACTGGGTGGCAAGCTTTATTCAGATGCGATGGGCGGAAAAGGAAGTCCTGGTGAAACCTACATTGGTATGATGAAACAGAACGTCAAGATCATCGTTGAAGCCCTGAAGTAATTCCAAATGCGTCCCATCCTTGTCGGTTTACTTTGCATCTTTTTTCTAGGCACCGTTTGGTCCTATGCGCGATTATCAGATTGGCTTACGCCGACACAGCCCGATTATCAATTCGAAGTCGCAACCGGTGATTACTCAATTCAAATAACCACCAATTACGATCTTGCGAGCAGCGGCGAAAACCAATTGATCGCACGACTGAATGGAGAAGAAGTTTACGGTTCACCGGAAGGCGTCGTTGCTGGTGTCCCGGTGACGATCCGAGGATTGCCCGTACGAGCAGGCGAAAATCACTTGTTCGTTGAAGTTCCAGCTTCCCAACAGGACGCTCAAAAACAAATTGATAGAGCGGCGGCATTTTTACTGAGCGACGAAAAGAATGATTCGTCAGCATCAAAAACCGAAACGAATCCCAAGTCCAATTCTCAAAAAAAGGTTTTTCGATTCGTTCGCGTGCAGATCTTCCGTGATGGCATCCCGGTATTCGGAGGCGATTTAACCACTCATTTGGATTCGCGTGATGTGGCGATTTCCGAAATTTTCTTCTTTGCTTTTAAAACAGACAAAATCCCTACGGATCATTAGGGAAGCATCAGCGGGTTTCGCTTCGAGGGTTCGACCGTCAAAAACCAATCATTACTGTTAATTGTTGCCAATGAAAACTGAAAACGACTCAGCTGTTTCCGTCGAGCACTTGACCGTCAGCTATGGTCCTGTTCCCGCATTGCTGGATATTTCTTTCTCCGTCGAACCAGGACAACTTGTCGGCATTATTGGCCCCAATGGTTCCGGTAAATCGACCTTAATCAAAGCCGTCTTGGGATTTGTAAAAGCAGACTTTGGGAATGTCAAATTATTTGGAAAATCGGCAGAGCATGCCAAAGGCGCCGTTGCCTACGTTCCGCAGCGTGGGGCAGTGGATTGGGACTTCCCAGTGACCGTACGCGACGTAGCGTTAATGGGGCGATTTTCGAAAACGCCATGGTGGAGAGACCTCTCGCATGAGGATCACAGACTTGCCGATGAGGCGCTCGACATGGTTCGAATGACCGAATTCGCAGACCGGCAAATCGGGCAGCTTTCGGGTGGTCAACAGCAACGTGTTTTTATGGCGCGTGCAATTGCCCAGGATAGCGAACTTCTTTTACTCGACGAACCGTTTGCTGGAGTGGATGCCGCGACCGAACGGGCGATTCTTGATGTGCTACGAAAAACTCGCGAGGCAGGAAAAACGACGCTGGTTGTGCATCACGATCTTGCGACTGCTGCGGAATACTTTGACAAGTTGGTTTTGCTGAAACAACGGCTGTTCGGATACGGTCCGCCCGAGAATATCCTGCAACCCGAATTGCTTTCCGAGGTTTACGAGGGTACCCTCCGAGTTTTCGCGAACTTGTCACCCAAAAAAGACTCGATCGCATCTGCGGCGCGTCACCGGGAATCACACACCGGCATTTCGGATCAATCGAAATCATCGGAGGCGTCGAAGTGAATCACGCTGACCTAATCGAATGGCACGTCAACAATGCTGGCATGATCAAGGCGTTAATTGCTGGGTCATTGATTTCGGTTGCCTGTGGAGTGATAGGTTGCTTTATCATTCTGCGACGGATGTCATTTTTGGCGGACGCCGTTGCCCATTCGATGCTGGCGGGTGTGGTCGGATCCTACTTGATCCTGCGAGCCGTATTCGGATTTCAAGCGAACTCAATTATCATTCTCATCGGTGCTCTATTTGCGGGATTGCTGACGGTTGTTTTAATCGGAATTGTGACAAAAGTTTCTCGTGTCAAAGAAGATGCTGCGATTGGAATCATGTACACGGGCATCTTTGCATTGGGCGGTTTCTTCGCGTCAATCAAGGCTTTTTCCAAATACATCGACGTGGATTTGGTTGGCTTCATTGCTGGAAGCGTTGTCGCCACAACCATCGGTGATCTGTGGATGTTGGCCATTGTCTGTTGCATCGTTTTCGGTGCCGTGATCCTATTTTACCGTCAGCTTTTGCTGACCTGTTTCGATCCGGTGATGGCAGCATCAATCGGCGTTCCGGTTCTTGCGATCGATTATTTGTTGACGGCATGTACTTCTTTGGTTGTTGTTTGTGGTGTCAATATTGTTGGCGTTATCTTGGTCGTAGCACTCCTGATAACTCCAGCCGCAACGGCATATCTGTTGTTTGATCGATTGAACCGAATGCTTATCGCCTCCGCGTTTTTCGGCTTACTGGGATTTTGGTCGGGTTACTTTGTTTCGATGTGGACAGGTAATGCCCCTGGCCCATCTGTGGTCGTAATGAGTACTTTCATTTTTCTTCTAACGCTGGCATGCGCTCCAAAGTACGGAATGATTGCCGACTGGCTGCGGAAACGAAATCAGGTTCCGCAGGAGCTGGTCGAGGATATCATGGCGTTCATCTTGAAGAACGGCGGTGAAGCATCGCCGCAGCGAATCATCGATTCTGTTTCGCTGGCAAACTATTCAACCAAACAAGCGTTGAGTCGATTAGAAAAGACCGATGAAATCGAATCAGAAAACGAATTTATTCGATTGACTAAACAGGGCAGAAGAACGGCGCGGAAACTTCAGCGTGCACATCGCCTTTGGGAAACCTATCTGGAATCGACAGGAATGTCACCCGACCAAGTTCACGCAGCCGCTCATGTACTGGAACATGTTAACGACGAAGAAGCAGTCGATTACCTAGACCACAAATTGGGGCATCCGTTGACCGATCCTCATGGCGCGGAAATCCCGGAAGATTTTGTCCACATCGAGGCAGGCGGGCTGATACGGTTAAGTCTTTTACGAGAGGGCGATTCAGCGGTCGTTGAAGACGCTGGACCGGCTAGCGAAACCCTTGGAATAGAAAACGGTGCGAAAATCCAAATCGGTCCACGTGATTCAGACAATAAATGGACGGCCGTTAATTCGGTGACTGGCGAGGAGCTTTCTATTGACCATGATGCCGCAGATCATATTTGGGTGATCAAAAAGTAGCCACCCACTTGAAATGCAGTCGTTCTCTTCTAATCATGATTCCAAGACGAATGCAGTCAAATTTCGGTTGCAGTCAACGACGGCTCTTCGGGATCACTTTCAACCGACGCAATTTCCAAATTCTTTCCCGAACCGAATTTCGGTTCATCCTCCAAGATCAAACGCGGATTCCGGCTCCGATTTTCACAGACTTCGCATTTGTAATACTTCGTCCGAAGCATTCCTAAACTGAGAATACTGACGTACAAAGGGACACCCGATTTTCGTCGCCGATGCCAAGTCGGCTTTTCGCAAATTTTGCAGAACGCATTTGCATTACCCATGTCTTTACCCTTGTAAAACAAAAGCAGTTTCTATCGTGTTCAATCCACAATGTTTTCGAATAATTAGGGTAGTTTTTCGGTGCTGGGTTCGCAAACAAATCTGCTGATTTTGAATAAAATTCGATACGAATATCGGGTGATTACCACCCTGTCCCTCGCAAGTAGCAATGACAAATACGCGGAGCGCTTACCGAGAATAAACCATCAAACGAGAAAACGGCAGTCGCACGGAGAGCGACGCCGCAAATTGAATGCTTTCGAAGCTAATCAAGCGTTGCGAAATTACTTGGGGATTCGATTGCGTCATCCATTACAATCGACGGATCAAAATCATCGTAAGAGATACTCCTTTGCGGTTTGACATTTGATTTTTGGTGGCGTGAAAAACAGAACCGGAGAATCTCCAACGCATTCTCGATAGAAACCTGGAAGCAGAGGCGTACGCAAGAGCGTGTTATCCAATCCACCGCCTAAAAAACAGGAAACCAATTCCCTGATTGGCCAGATTAAGACTTATGGCGATTCAAACGTGTTCACAATGCACACGCAAAAGAGTCTGTGCACTTGATCATCAGAAACTCCCCAAATAATGTCTCGACATTCATCAGCTGTTTAGTCGCCTGCACACAACACCAAAGGCACAACAGGAATCATTCTTTTGGAAAACTCTAAAAGCCCAAATCATCCTCGAAGAGTTCAGACAATGTAGTTGGTGATTATCATTCAGAAATCAACCTAACGTTGGACGGGTTACGCCAATCGCACCAAGCTCACCAGGTGAATACTTAATACGATATTCATGTCGTCCAAAACTGACGAGATCCTCTGGGCCAAGTACACCGTGTGGAACTTTGGTTCCATTGATCTTGATTCCGTTTGAGCTTTCCAAGTCCTTAACACACCACCAGCCTTCTTGAATAAATAACTGACAATGGTGTGACGAGACGTCCGAATGCGGGATCACAACATGACATGATTTCCGTCTTCCAACTAAGACTCGCTTGGTCGCTAACTCGATCTCGCGCCCACTTTGTTCCGAGATTAAAATTCCGTAACCCGACCGCTTGCTTTCGTCAACTTTCAAAACGGGATCTTTCGAATCATTCTCTCGCTTTAATCCCAGATGTTTGATCATCGTTATCTCGTTGCCTCTTTCATTAAATTTCACTTCATCCATAAAGTGATTGATCAAAACCAAACCACGGCCGTCGTCCGACAAGTCCTTTTCGGCTTCATAATCGAATCCATTTCCGTCGTCGCGAACGACAAAACTGACTCTTCTTCGTTTGATCTGTACAAGGACTCGAATCTTACGATTGTTATATTTTGGATCATTCAAGCGTTCATGGATCAACGTGCGTAATCCCTCCTCGGGCAGTTCGTCACCGGCAGGTATCGAGAATGACGCACCAACCTCAAAATTCCCGTGGTAAAGGGCATTAAGAAGTGCTTGCTCTAGGCAGACGGACAATCGCAATCGTTCCATTGACTCGCAATCGGCAACCCCCTTCATCGTTTGCTGGGCCATATCGACAAGCGACGGAATCAGCGAAGCATCATTATCCAACTCGAATTTAAATTCGGTTTTGGTCGTATGTTGTGCGAGTTTTTCATACGAACGTTCCGATTGCATCAGAAGCCAGACGTTACGAATGGTTTCCACCAATTTTTGTGCAATCTGAGTTTTAGGGACATAACCTGCGGCACCCTCATCCAGAGCCTGCGAAGCGATTTGCTCGCTTCCATGCGCCGTAACCAAAATCGAGGGCACTTCTGAGAAGCCCTCATTGATTGAGCGGACCAAACTAAGCCCGTCAGCATCGGGCATTTGCAAATCGGTAACCACGATGTCGATCATGCCCTGCCGCATCTGTTCGAGAGCATCCGCAGCGCTTGTTGACGTCCAAACATCAAAATCAGACTCTTTTGATAACAAACCGTCCATAAGCTGACGGTCAATTGCCGAATCATCGACGATCAGAATTGAAACCATACAATTTCCTGGGTGTGAGTCCTAACGATAAATCCATGTTTTAGTTCCCCATTTTATCCGAATTTAAAGCATGTCACCAAACGCTGAACTAAATTTTCCCAGCTTCCGATAACCCCTAATATGCAGATGGTGACTTTATCTTTCACTCAACCTGCCTTAAACTGGGAAGCTATAAAGAGTTAGGTTAACTGGGAAGCTTCTAAATCCGGCACAAATCACGATCGACCTATGACATCCGGCCGCGTAATTACCACAATCATTTTCATTCTGCTGGGCGTCTTTGGCGGTTTCCAACTGGGGAAGTCGTTCAACTCAACTGATCCGCAATCTCCAACTAGCACGCAGAACGAAGTCAACATTACGACCGTATTGGCCGAAGGAAAAATCGCGCCGTTTGAAGGGATTCGGATGGTGATGACTGCCCCCGGTCGGAAAGTATCGCTGCTGAATGTCGACATCGGGGCGCCCATTGCCGCTGAAAAGACCGAACTGTGCGTGATGACCGACGAGCCCTTGTTGAAAATGCAATGGGAATTAGCTGTATCTCGCAAGCAAGATGTACTTTCTGAAATTGAACAAAAACTACTGAACGCCAGGCTGAATCGCAACACTGCCGAAACGGCATTACAACAAGCGGAACTCAGTCGACGCCGACTGTCCACAAATACTCCAGAATCAAGCTACGTTGATAAGAAGATCGAGCTTTCCAAAAAAAAACTGGAAAAGATCAAAAGGTTGTCTGATTCCTCTACCACTGCCGCTTTTGTGTCGACCCAAGATATTTTGGATCAAGAGCTGGAACTCGAAAAAGTCAAATCTGAAAAAAAGGGACTCAAGGAGGCAGCCGATCTGGCAGTCAATGCGGCGCAAAAAGGTTTGAAGCTTGCGGATGAATTGATTGCCTCAGCGGAAAAGGCGAAATCGAATATGCAGTCACTCGTACTCGCCGAAAAAATTGCAAAACAGCAGTACGAGAATGCAAGAGTCCTTGCACCGATCGATGGTGAAGTGGTCAAGATTCATACTCACGCAGGTGACGCGGTTACGAACATGCCATTAATGGAGGTCGCTAATCTTTCGAAGATGTGTGTTGAAGCCGAGGTTTATTTCGCAAACCTCACCGACGTCAAAGAAGGGCAAAGGGTCATCATTTCGAGCCCTGCCTTGTCCGAGGACATTGACGGTGTTGTGGTATCAAAAAGCAATTACATTGGAGACGGTTTATTACAGAGCCCAAACCCGTTGGCAATGACCGATCAGGAAACCGCCAAAGTAAAAATCGAAATTGACACCGCGTTCAATAACGTCGCGAAACGTTTTCTAAATTTGCAAGTCACCGTAAAAATACAAATCGACTAATTTTTCGTGAACTTCACTGATCGCAGTTCCTATGGCGCCGCTGTCTGAGCATCGTCACCAAATCGCCGTTTCCAAATCAACGCAATGCGAACCAATCTCGCTTTCGCCAACATCCGTAGCAGCCTCACTCGGACTCTTATTTCCGTGGCCGGAATTGGGATCGCGGTTGTATTGATTTTTATGCAGCTGGGATTTCGAGGTGCCGTTGAAAGTACGGCTACAACCATATACGGAAAGATGGACTTCGACGTCATCGTCCGTTCGAAAGACTATTTGCATTTTGTCGACAGTCGCCAGATCTCAATGAGCCTTTCGGCTGTAATTAAATCCGTTCCAGGCACTCAAAAACCCACACCCTTTTATGTCTCGATGGGAAACTGGCGTCACCCGAAAGGCGAATTGATTCGCGGCGTGATTATTATGGGGACTCCATTTGGTTCATCGCCATTTGCTGACACCGACCTGACTCGGAAGATTCGTCGCCTTACCGCGAAACCCTTTGTGCTCATCGATCAGAAGACTCATTTCGAATTTGGCCCGGTCAACAAACGAAAATTCGGTGATGAAGATATCGGCGTCATCACCAACGTTACAAATTCGGCGGTTAAGATCGTAGGACACTTCGAAATTGGGGCGGGACTGACCGCCAATGGATCGATCATCACCAGCGATCGCGGTTTTGAAGAACTGTTGGGCGGTGCGTTTAACGTTCAAAAAAACACCTCGATGTTTTTGGTCAAACTCGACAACCCCGACAACGCGACTTTAGTAGCATCTCAAATTAATAATCGCTTGCCCAATACGCATAATGCCGTTGCACTCACTCGAGAAGAGGTGATGCAAGCTGAATTAACGCGTTGGATCGATCAGACCCCATTGGGTTTCGTATTTACCCTCGGTGTCATCGTCTCCTTTATCGTCGGCTCCGCTATCGTTTTCATGGTGCTATCCAATGACGTCACCAACCGACTGCCCGAATACGCAACCCTCAAAGCGATGGGCTACACCAACTACTATTTGTCAACGATTGTGTTACGGCAGGCGACCTATCTGGCCTTCTTCGCCTTCGTTCCTGCACTTGCAACGTCGCTTGTCCTTTACCAAGTCACCAGCTTTCTTGCGAACATTTTAATTCAAATGACCTTGGTACGTATGCTGGCCGTTTTACTTCTTTCTGTAATGATGTGCTGGCTTTCAGGTGTTGGTGCTTTAAAAAAGCTTTGGCAAGCCGAACCGGCGTCACTATTTTGATTGGTCTTTTTTTTCCAACAACTCTCAGATCGATAAAGATGAAAACTCCTATTGCTTGGAGAAACCTAACGCACAACAAACGAAAGCTTCTGGTCGCGGTATCAGGCGTTGCGTTTGCGGTTGTGTTAATGTTCCAGCAAACAGGATTCGAAAACGCCCTGTTTGACAGCACAGTTGAAATCGTCAAACAAACAGACTGCGACGTCATCATCTTTAACCGTGCAAGATTCGCGTTATCCAGCGAACTACGATTCAAACGCGACTACATGAACATGGCAGCTGGTATCAAGGGCGTCAAATCGGCCTCGCCATTATTTATTGACAATACGATCGCACTTTTCCACGCCACCCAAACGGCAACAAGCATGGAGCCCAAACCGCGTCCCATCCGTGTTATGGGCTTCGACCTCGAACAAACGGTGTGGGCATCTGAGGAAATCAATTCTCAGATTCAAAGATTACGAAGCCCGGATTCGGCGTTGATCGATCGTTTAAGCAAACCAGAATTTGGATTCCAGTTTGACGACCAGTCGCTTATCGGCACAAGGACGGGAGAATTACTGAAAAGCGACGTCGAGTTAGTCGGCACTTTTAAGATGGGACGCGACTTTGCCCATGAAGGCAACTTAATCATGAGTGCTCGGAACTTCGCCAAGTACTTTGGCTACCGGGGAATTGACCCGCTGTCAGTTGTAGACCTCGGCTTAATCAAGGGGCAAGGAATATCTCCCGAGAAGTTACGCAATCGAATCCGTGCGGCGTTGCCCCCTGCCGTAGCGGTCGTGACCAAAAGTGAATTCGTTGATCGAGAAGTTGCGTTCTGGTCCGCAAGCACGCCGATTGGCATCATATTCAAGATCGGAACCGCGATGGGATTTGCCGTTGGGATCATTATTTGCTATCAAATCCTCGCGACAGATATTGCGGATCACCTCAGTGAACTCGCGACATTAAAAGCGATGGGGTACAGTGATAATTACTTTCGGTCATTGGTCATTTCCGAATCGCTGATTCTGTCGATCCTTGGCTTCATCCCCGGACTCATTTTTAGTCTTCTCATATTTCAATTCAGTGCGGAAATGACTGGATTGATTATGTTAATGACAATCCCGCGAGCCGCATTGATCTTTGGTTTGACCGTAATCATGTGCTTAATTTCAGGATTTATCGCGATGCGAAAGTTGATTGCCGCCGACCCAGCGAGCCTATTTTAGAACATGAAAACCGACTCGAAGACGATCGATGAACTTTTAAAAAATTGGGACCCGGATCCTAATTCGCTTCGCGTTCGCGTGAATGGTTTGGGGCATTACTACGGGACTGGTGATGCTCGTAAACAAGTTCTTTTCAACAACACCTTGAATATCAGCCCCGGTGAAATCGTGATCATGACAGGGCCGTCGGGTTCCGGCAAAACAACCTTGCTAACGCTGATCGGAACGTTGCGGAGCGTTCAAGAAGGCAGTTTGAAAATCATGGACACTGAGCTCTTGGGGCTGCCGTCCAAGGATATCGTCGAGCTTCGAAAGAACATCGGTTTTTTCTTTCAGGCCCATAATCTTTTCGAGTCCCTTTCCGCATACCAAAATGTGCGAATGGCGTGCGAGCTAGTCAATCGAAAAGAAAGCGAAGCCAAACCGAAAATCGAACAAGTCTTAACCCGACTCGGTTTAGGCGAACGGATTCATTACAAACCAAAGAGCCTTTCCGGCGGTCAAAAACAACGTGTCGCAATCGCCCGCGGCGTCATCAATAAACCGAAACTCATTCTTGCAGATGAACCGACGGCCGCATTGGATGCCGAATCGGGACGGGAAGTCGTCACCATGTTTCAAGAATTGGCATCTCAAACGGGCTGCACTATTTTGATCGTCACGCATGACAACCGAATCTTGGATGTTGCCGATCGGATCGTGAATATGGTCGACGGGCACATAAGTTCCAACGTGATGGTCCAGCGATCCGCCACCATTTGCTCGATCATCCGAGAATTCCCGGCGTTCTCTGAATTGACGGCCAGTAACTTGACCGCAGTGGCCGATAGCATGGAACTTCGCCGTTTCGATGCCGGACAACCGATCATTCAACAAGGCGACGTCGGTACCGAATTTTTTGTCATTGCAAAAGGAGATGTCGATATTGTGATTGACGGAAACCGCGTCAATTCGCTCAAATCAGGGGATTATTTTGGCGAAGTTGCATTGATCAAGGACCAACCGCGAAACGCTACAGTGCTGGCGAAAGAGCCTACATCCTGTTTTGTATTGGACAAAGACGAATTCCGCAGCATTATCGATGCGAGCGCGACGTTTGAAGACGAAGTGCGACAAGCGATTTTCGATCGCCAATAGCTTTTGCTTTCAATTTTTTATTTGAATAAATTTTCGTGCCAAAATACGAACCTCCAAAACGCTCTTGGTTTCAAAAATTCGGCGATTCGTTTCGTGGATTCGGTTACGCTGTCGCCACCCAAAACAGTTTCTGGGCCCATATCGCCGTGGCGATTGCGGTTTTTGTTGCCAGTTATTTACTCAAGGTCTCTAGCATTGAGTTTATGATCTTGGTGCTATGCATTTCCATGGTGATGGCAATGGAGCTGATCAATACCTCCGTCGAGTTACTTGCCAAAGAAGTGACCGACCAAGAGTCCAAACTGGTCAAGGATTCTCTCGACATTGCCAGTGCGTCTGTACTCGCGACCGTTTTAGGCTCGATTACGATTGGCCTCTGGATTCTTGTGCCACGGTTTTTTGCATTGTTTTCGTAGCACTGTTATTGGCCATAGTGTCGACGGAAGTGAAGTTCCGAGTGTTTTAGCCATTGCTTCTACGCGAATTTCATTCGACTTACTTGTCGGAAAACGCTGCTATAATTGCGGGACCAACTTAATCTGGAATATCAACTATGAAATCATTTGCACTGTTCGCCGCCATCACTTTCTTGTTTTTCGGATCACAAGCTTCCAATGGCCAATCCGAAGCTTTCCAGATTCCGGACGGGGCAACAAACGACCAAATTGTGTCGATCGCCAACCAAGCATCAGCGAACGGCATCAAATCCAAAAAGATCCAATTGCAATTTGCGAAGTTGCTGACTTCCGAGTCAATTGATGTGCGTGTCGCTTGCGTCGATGCGATCCCATACCTCGGAACGCCAACGAATGAAGTCATTGAGTTGATGTTTGAATCAGTGAGAGTCCCTGGCGTCACGCGTGATTCCAGAAAGTACGGACAGTTAGCCGCTACGGCGATTGCCCAAATTGGTGAGCCCGTGGTGCCGATCGTTGTGA
>CAJQQR010000006.1 GCA_905480545.1 uncultured Pirellulaceae bacterium | reverse complement strand
CATTCCCATCGATTCGGCTGGAGCACCGGCTTCAAATGATTGGTCCATTGCCATTGGATCTTGTGCCATGATTTTATCCCTTATTTGTTAGCCGTAATGCTGTATTTGTCTCGCAACAACATCTTGGTCGTCACGATATCATCGACGCGAACTGGAGCCTCTTGCAACGTCACGATTCCAGAAGCAGTGTTCGCATCAACTTCTTTTAATTCCAAACGCCCAACGTATATCTTGCCACGAAGGATATCAAATTGATGCCCCCGCTTCACACCGTCATTGGTTCCCAAGCTGATTTGGACCAAACCTTTCTTCGACTTGCTCACAAAGGTAATTCGTCCGTCTACATTGGGCGGGATAAAATCGGTCAATGAATTCTTGTCCAATTTGTAAGCCACCATGACTCGTTCGTACTCGGCTATGTCACGTGCCAATTGTTCGGCACGTTCACGCAATGTTTCCTTGGTGTAATCCGTCGAATGAATCTCATCAATTAAACGAACGACTTGGCTCTGTTGGAACTGGACGGCATCGATTAAGCCGATCTTCTCGTCTCGAAGTTTGCCAATTTGCTGGTCAAGATCGAGCACTCGAGCACTTGACTGGGCCAAACGCTCTTGAAGATCGCCAGCCTGAGCGCGAAGATTGTTACGCTCTGTCAATAGATTCTTGATTTCTGTGTCCAGGATATCACGCTCTGCATACAGATTTGCAATTGCTTGAGCCCGTGAGACCTTTTCTTGTTTAATCTGAAGTTCCAAAGCACTGTTGTTTGATTTCGCTTCAGCAAGGACTTTCTCGCTTGCATCAAACTTTGCCTTCATATCCAAGGCGTAGTCCTGCCAGTTCCGATGAGATGCGTAGGTCATCATACCAATGACACCAAACACGATGCTCAGAATGAGAACAACAAAGGTCATGATTTTGCCGAGAAGTGTCATAGATCACTGGCCCTAAAAGTGAATTTATTTCGAAATTTGGATTCAAATGGATGAATCGCTCAAATGTTAAAATGCGGAGACATTTGCATTTAGTATAGTTACGTCTTCTTTTTCGTGTCAAACAAATCAGTGGACTCTTGGTCCGATTTGGCATTCACGCCGAGAAAATTGACACGTCCGGAGCATTCCGACTAACGCGAACTATTTCTGACGTCATCTCTGCGATTTTGCAATTGTAGTTTCCGACTTTGGAATTGGATGCGAATCGAGTCACAAAAAGTCACGAATACTAAAATTAGGCACAAAATCCATGGCAAATCGCCCACGGTCGCATAGGTTGAGCGATTGGGTGAAGTAATCATATCGACGAAAACGACCTCTTTGGCTCTACGTGGACCTTTTTTGATGATCCGTCCAGCACTGTCGATTTGACCGGAAAATCCGGTATTTGCCGCAATTAGGCTTGGAATTCGATTCTCGACTGATCGCAAGATGTTGTTGGCGAGGTGTAGATCCAACGCATTGGAACCCCAGAACCACCCGTCATTTGATAAATTCACCAAGCAATCGGGGGGATTTCCAGCGGAAGCCAACTCAGAGATTTGCTGGCGAATTAAATGTGGATAAGTGCTCTCAAAACAAATATTTGGCGACATGATAAACGAATCAAGTTTCATGGCCGTCGGGGCGGTTCCCGGTTTCAACCCAGCACCCATCGGGAAGAAATTATAGAGCCACGGGAAACGATCGCCGAATGGGACGTACTCCCCGAAAAGCACCAAGTTCATTTTCGAGTACCGGGAGGTCACTTTTCCATTAATATCGATTTGGATCGCCGAATTGTAGATGCCGGATTCTTCGATTCGAGTTGAATTTGCGCCCAACAGCATGGGGACAGCCTCGTTCGCCTGGACCCACTGCCCATTTTTCGCCTGCATTACCGCGCCGCATGCGAATCGAGCTGCATTGGCCAAGGTCTGCTGGTATTTTCGTAGATTCGTATCTTGTTCATTCGAAAGCGTTTCCGATTCGGAGAAAGCATCAAGTGCAAGAAACATCGACTCTGGCCAAATGATCAGTTTGACTTCTGAATCCGCTCGTGACGAAACGGACAGTTCGACGTATTGGTCCCGAATCCGAGTGATGTATTCGACCATGCTCTTCTCGTCGGCAGGAAATTGGGTGTCGATCGCTCCCTGTATGAGGGCGATTCGGTATTGATGCTCTTCCGCGGTTTGATTCGCATTTTCCAGGCGATTCTGACCGTATAAAAGCAGGCAAATCAAGCCACCAACCGCAACCGACAGGCCGAAAATTGGTTTTTGTCGTTTGTTTGGAACCGCAAAGAATAGAGCTCCAAATTGAAATAATCCTGTCGCGATCAAAACCATGAGGAATGAAATGGTGTAACAACCAGCGACGTCGGCAACCTGAATCACGATCGGGAATGCAACTTGTGTGTGGGACAGCATCCCCAAAGAAATGCCTGTAAACAGTCTTGCTTGGAAAAGTTCCAGGCCGCACCAAATGATCGGTGCAGCAATCAACATGGGCGACCGCCAGCGTTGAACAGCGTGTCTTGTCAGAACAACGAACAAGAACGGATAGCAACACAAGTAGCTGGCCAGCAACGGCCAACCAACGTACCCAGCCCAGTGGGGTAGTCGGACACATTGAAACAAGATCATGCTATTCAAAAAGCATGCGAACCAAATTTGAGTTTTGGGCTTTCGGGCGGATAAATCGGTTGTGTGGATCAAAAACAAATACCCGACCGGCGTTAACCAACCGACCAATGGCAATCCGAAAGGATGAAAAGAGAGGACCAAACAAAAACCACTTGCAAACGCGATCCAAAACGGACGCATCGTTTCCGTTTGATTTTGAGTTACGTTGTCGTTTTCACGATTCTTGTTCATGATTATCGCAAAGTCCCTTTTGCCGGTACGTTGTCAATGAAACGCATTTGATTTGATAAAGAATATCGGCCGCCGCGAATATCTGCGAGGCTGATCAGAGTTTGACGTAACGCACGGTTTGGCCAGCATGAAACGTTTGACGTTCGCCCGCGAACTCCACCAATGCATCGGCATAAAGGAATCGGACTTGGTCCGATGATCCGACCCAGGGAAGTGGTTCCAATTCACTTCCCTCTCTATTGTTTATACCGGTGTCTGGACGCCGAACGAAACGGCATGGCCAAAACGTCCTTCGGCCACCGGTAAAATGGAAGTCGGCCGACAAACTTCCCGTGTAGAACATAGGCTCCTTGGCTCCGCCGTCCAACCGACGAATTATCGGTTCAACAAAAAGCTTGAAACAAACCAGTGTGCTTACCGGATTTCCTGGAAGCCCAAATACCAATGTCTTGTCTTGTTTCTGCGTCAGAGGATCCGATTCGGAGTTTTGCGTTCGTGTTCCAAACCAAAGTGGCTTGCCCGGTTTCAAGTTGATCTTGTGGAAATCTTGCTCCACACGGCTTTCAGTCAAGCATTTTGGAACCAAATCTAGGACCCCTGCCGAGACGCCGCCGGCGATCACAAGGATGTCATGTTGAAGTCCAATCGCGATCTTTTCCAGGAGGTCCGACATGTTGTCGCGACCCACTCCCAAAATTGTTGCCTCTCCGCCCGCAGAATCAATCATCGAAGCGATCAGGGAGCCATTGCTGTTTCGGATTTGCCCTGGTCCGGGCGTTTCATCAATGGGCACCAGTTCGTCGCCCGTCACCAAAACCGCGACGTTGGTTTTTCGAACAACATCAACGCGGTTGATTCCAAATTCAGCCAAGGCTCCGACATGATGCGCCTGCAAGCGATATCCGGAATCAAGTAGCTTCTCGGATTTTGAGACCACCCTGCCCTGATTCAATATGTTCTGTCCCATCGAAAAATTCGTGGAAGTCACGACTATCCTTCGGTCGTCAGATGCTTGGGTCTCCTCGACCATGATGACGCCAATGGAGCCTTCTGGAATCGGCGCCCCTGTCATGATTTGCGTCGCTTGTCCGGCGGAGAGCGTTTTCGTGGGGACGTTGCCCGCAGTAACGATTTCCGAAATCAAATAGCTTACTGTCTCGGCGGGAGGACTTCCGACGGCAAAACCATCAACTAGTGATTTCGAAAAGGGTGGAGAGTCTGAATCGGAATCGAGTTGAGTTGCAAGGACCCGTCCGACCGCCTGCTGCAAATCTACTTCAACTGTCTCGTTCTGGCGTACGTGGCGTTCAATTCGCACCCATGCATCTTCAATTTCAATCAAAGTCGTTCTCTAAAAAACGTTTTAACAAAGTCGGACCATGTTCCGTAAGAAAACTCTCCGGGTGAAATTGCAGTCCGAAGATTTTTTCTTTTTTGTGCCGAATTGCCATGATCTCGCGAGAGCCATCGGGATTCTCGGCCCAAGCACTCACTTCAAAATCCGCCGACAAAGTGGGTTCCCGTATCGCAAGGCTATGGTAACGCGTCGCAATCATGGGATTGGGCAGCCCCCGAAAGAGGCCTTTCTGATCATGAAAAATTTCGTCCGTCTTTCCGTGCATTAACTCATTGGCAAGGACGATTTCTGAACCGGTCAATTGGCCAATCGATTGGTGGCCGAGGCAAACGCCAAGGATTGGGACTTTTCCCATGAATTTCCTGATGAAATCCATCGAGTTTCCAGCATCTGACGGCGTGCAGGGGCCGGGCGAAATCAACAAATGGGTCATCTTGTTTTCGATTACGGTCGGAATTTGTTGATCGTTACGAATAACTTCTAATTCAACATTTGGATCAATCTCGCCAAACCGTTGGACGAGGTTGTACGTAAATGAGTCGTAGTTATCGATAATCAGGATCATTGCGATTTGGAATCCGTTTTCAATTCGACATTTTCCATTAAGATGGAATGAATCATGATGAATCATGAAATGGCGGGAGATCAACATTTCCCTCCATTGTTCTGCTTCATCGGCAAATTTTCAATGAGCATCACTCTTTTTCAATTGTAATCTATGTCGGATCATTATCTTTTTCCTTGCAAATGTGGAACACAATTCGAAGTTACCGTTAGTGATGCCGGTAAATGGATGACTTGTCCGAAGTGTGAATTCGAAAATGAATTACCAGGGCTGAGGGATCTCAGGCAGTTGGATCTCGTACCCGAAGAGGCGGATGTCTCGGGCAAAAGCGCAAGTTGGGAACGCCAAAACAACATTTTGTTTTCTTTAGGAATGGGAATCGGGATGTTGTTTTTAATTGGTGCCGCCATTTTCTTTTGGATTGGTTTCACCAAGTTTGATGCAGAGAAACCGAACATTCATGGCGGATGGGTTGAAACCGCCGACCGTCTGCCACCCGAGGTTCCTGTTTGGGCGTATGCTCCTGAACCAGGCAGCACCAAGAAAAAGAATTACCAATTTACAATGTACGACCCGCAGAAGCAGGTTTGGATTTTTCAAGAGAGCGAAGAGACGAGACCCATAGAGTATTTTACAAAATGGGGCCCCTCAAGCCGTACCTCTGCTGAGGCTTCAACACGAAACGCTGACCTCAAGGACCTATGGAAGTTTTGGTATGAAACGGATCCAAAACAACAAATTCCTGAGTGGTTGGAACCGATGTACGTCATCAATGGTCGGTTCGTGAAGACCTATTACACGTTCGCTGGGGTATGCGGCGCGATTTCGCTGATCGGTTTTATTTTGGTCGGATTGGCGTTTCGCAAATAATTGAACCAAAACGATTTTGGTAACGCACACGTTGCGCGTTAGGCAAAGAGCGGTAAGTCTCAAACGGGCTTGGGTTCCGATAAAGCGTGGCAACACGATTGCCTCGAATTTACAATCGCTTCGTACATTACCGAGTTTGGAAAAACTCGGTTTGGAGAGAACGCCTTTGGAGTCGCTGTTTCAAAATCGCCCTAAAATTTAGGGAGATGAACATGTGGCTCTATCATCGGAGCGGCTTGCCGAACCGGGCAAGAGGTTTTGGCTGGAAAAGGGCCTTGGTGTGTCTGGATTGCTCAACATGTTCCCATTGGCATGATCTGAAGTTGCTGCGAAGAAGCCTTTTTGGAAACGGCTTTCTATTTCAATCACCGATGATTGCGAGATTGGTTCAGTGAAAAATGTGGCGAGAGATGACTGCAAAAACGCTCGTTCCCGCCGATCGCATTCACTTTGTGAAACAGGTTTTGAACCGACATTGATGCTCGATCTGTTCTACAGAGGAGTGGATCTGCACTTTTCACACGTACATTTTTCGACCACCTGTACCCCTGTTTTGCTCGCCGTGAATTCATGTTGGCTAAACTCGACATCCGTCGACGTCATGCCCAGACTATCAATGAATCACCGATGAGTGCACGCGGTTTCAAGCGAATTCAAAGCCGCTGAGAGCCGACGGTGGAGTTTTGAAATTCGTTTTGCAAGCTTGAGGCTTAGCGTAATGCCCCTGCTCTTGCCATTCGTTTTCGATCGTTTTCTTTCAGCATTGCTTTCCGCAATCGGATCTTCGTAGGCGTCACCTCGACCAACTCATCGCCTTCAATGTACTCCAGAGCCTCTTCCAATGTCATTTGGCGATGCGGCTTCAGAATAATGTTTTCGTCGCTTCCAGATGCTCGCATGTTGGTAAGCTTCTTTTCGCGAGTTGGATTGACGGGCAAGTCGTTGTCGCGAACATGCTCACCAACAATCATTCCTTCGTACACTTCATCGGTTGGACCGACAAACATTTCAGCACGATCTTGCAACGTAAACAGCGCGAATGCATTGGCTTTCCCTGAAACATTGGAGACCATCATTCCGTTTTTCCGCGCTGGAATGTCGGCATCGTATGGCTTATAGCCTTCGTAACGATGATTGATAATAGCAGTCCCCTGCGTGGCATTGAGTAGGCGAGTCCGAATTCCAATCAGTCCGCGGGCCGGAATTGAAAAGTCAAGCTGCGTATATTCGCCTCTTGGGCTCATTTCGTTCAAGTTTCCTCGCCGTTCGCCGACAATTTCCATGACTGGGCCAACTTTTTCAGCCGGTACCTCGATGACCAATTTCTCGTACGGCTCTTGTTTGATTCCATCGATCTCACGCATGATCACTTGCGGTTTACCCACAGATAATTCGAATCCCTCCCGACGCATCGTTTCGATTAATACCGTCAAGTGAAGCACGCCGCGTCCGGCGACCGGAAATGCGTCCCCTTTTTCATCAAATCTAATCTTTAAAGCAACGTTGCTTTCCAGTTCACGTTGAAGCCGTTCTCGCAATTGTCGGCCCGTGACATACTTACCTTCCTTGCCCGCAAACGGAGATGAATTGATGGTGAACATCATCTCCAACGTTGGATCATCCACTTTCACACGCGGGAGCGCTGTGGGATTGTTTGAGATGCAAATGGTATCGCCAATGTCGATAGACTCAAGACCCGTAATCGCTACGACATCACCTGCCGATGCGCTGGGGACCACAATTCGGCCGAGGTTCTCAAACATGTAGACCTTGCCAACCTTTGACGATTTGATGCTATCCTCTTTGACGACGCTTACCGTGTTGCCCGGTTTGATTTCACCAGACAGGATTCGACCGATTGCGATTCGTCCAACGAATTCGTTCCAGTCCATTGAAGTCGTCATCATGCGAAAATCGCCTTCTTCAATCTCCGGGGCCGGAACCGTATCAACGATCATGTCCAATAATGGAATCATCGAATCGCCGTGATTGTCAGGATCGGCGGTTGCAAAACCCATTTTTGACGAAGCGTAAATGTAAGAGACTTTGTCGAAAACTTCGTCACCACCCAATTCCAGAATTAACTCCAGAGCTTCGTCTAACGCGGCTGTGGGTCGCGCGTCCGGCTTGTCAATTTTGTTGACGACAACGATCGGTCGGATGCCGACGTCCAAAGCCTTTTGTAAAACGAATCGAGTCTGCGGCATTGGTCCTTCGGCTGCATCGACCAACAGCACTGCTCCGTCCGCCATTTGAAGAACTCGCTCGACTTCACCGCCAAAGTCGGCGTGACCAGGCGTATCGATAATGTTGATCTTGATTCCCTTGTAGGGCAACGCGATGTTTTTTGCCAAAATCGTGATGCCGCGTTCCCGCTCAATATCGTTGCTATCGAGAATCTGTTCCCCTTGAAGTTCCGAGTCGCGGAACTGACCGCTTTGACGAAGAAGGCAATCGACGAGCGTGGTTTTACCATGGTCGACGTGGGCAATAATGACGATGTTTCGGATGTCTTCGCGACGCATGGGTATCTTAACGTTGGGGTACAAAAAAACGGAACGTTCCAAAAACGCTCCGCCATTTAGATCGTAAAGAAGACTCTATTTTCTTGAATTTCGCAAGGGTATTCGGAATCATTCGATCTCTGATTCTCTAGCCCTCTCGTCCCGTTGAACTCGCAAATCGGGGGCTCGGTCATCAATGGAGTCAATGATGCTATCTGCCATTTCTTTTGACTCTACGTTTAAGCGTTCGAAGACTTTGATTCGTTGCGGCATCGGAAAAGACGTGGATGTCAATTGATGTTGTCAATTCCGTCGCAAAGGATTGTCGTGAAAGAACTTTGTAGAGATGCCCCGGGTCCTGAATCATTCGAATCGGGCGGTTCTTCGAGAGCACTTTATCTCACGAATGAGGATTTGCTGACTGGGGCGAAATAAATAAAAATCCCCAAATGATTCGTCAGTTGCTGCCAACGTCGCCAGACCCGGGGAAATCAGAAATGCAGTTTGCGGTCGCCAGGCGATGGAATTGCAATAGGAGACAATTCGACGCACTGGCGCGCTCGAGACTGCGGGTTGATTCCCCAGATACCGCTGGACCTAGCTAAATAGCTTCGTAATTGGCTTGCCCTTGTCCGCGACCTTAAATGGACGTCGCGAGGGGGAGAAGACCTCTTTATTGATGGGAAGGCCTAATGCGTGGGCGATCGTTGCATTAAAGTCTGGGACTTCGACCAAGTCTTTTTCGACTTCGCGTCCTTCACTATCAGTTTTGCCGTACTTGATCCCGCCGTTAATCCCGCCGCCAATCAGCAAGCCGGAAAATGCTTTGGGGTAATGGTTGCGGCCGTTTTCTCGTTCGGTGACGATTTTTGGCGTGCGACCGAACTCTGTGGTCAAGACAACTAAGGTATCCTTCAACATGTCGCGGTCCTGTAAATCGCTGATCAGTTGAGCCAAGGCTTGATCAAGCTCTCCACTGTTTTCTCGCACTCGTCCGAAATTATCGACATGGGTATCCCATCCCCCTTTCGTAATTTCGATGAATTTGACGCCGGATTCAACAAGTCTTCGAGCCAACAGACAGGCCTGGCCGAATTTGTTTTGGCCATAAGCATCGCGCGTCTCAACCTTCTCCTGCGTCAAATCAAACGCCTTAAGGTCTTCGCTTTTCATCACATTCACGGCTTCGTCATACATTCCGGTGTATGCACGAACCTGTTTGTCATTGTATTTGGAGAGAAAGTTTTGATTCATCGCCATTGCACGCTTCATTCGGCGGCTGAAGCGATCTTCCGTAATACCACTTGGCAAGGCACTGTTCTTCAAGCCACCCTCAGCATCGCCGATTGGCATGGCGGCAAATTTAGATTCCAAAAAGCCACCGCCAAGAGAGCCGCTACCGCCCCCAATTTTAATATTACCCGGAAGTTTCGTTTCTCCCTTGCCCAGAAAATAGGATGTCCATGCTCCAAGGTCGGGGTGTTTGATGGTCCCACGCATGAAGTAACTGGTATGCATGAAATAACGACCCTGCTCGTGTGCCCCCTGTGTCGAACTGAGCGAGTTGATTATCGCCGCGTGGTGCATCTGTTTGGCCATATTCGGGAAGAACTCACTGATTTGAATTCCCGGCGAAGAGGTCTTGATCGATTCAACGGGCCCCTGCGTTTCAGCACCAGGCTTCGTATCAAACGTATCGAGGTGACTCATGCCACCACCCATGTAAAGGTAGATCACCCGTTTTGCTTTACCACCGCCGGAAAGGATCGTTTCCTTGTCATTGCCGAAAGCAATATTTGGGGCGAAGGCCATAGTTCCAAGCCCCAGTAGTGATTTGGCCGCGCCTGTTACAAACGAGCGACGTGAGGTCGGATCAAAGTTTCGTGCCAGATTCTTCATTGATGCTTCCTGTTTGAAAACGAATTTTCTGAATATCTAAAATCGAACTCTCTCGTCGAATGATCGAAGCGGAATTCGCGTTGACCCTTTTGGGTCAGCATTGGTTCTTAAAAAACTATTGGACGAAAAGGAATTCACTGTTGTTGACCAAGGTCCAAATCAAATCCTGAGCCAGGATTCGCCCATCGGATGAGGTGTCATTCAGCCAAATCGACTTCTCCTGTTCGGTGGGGTAACGGTTTAGGATTGTTAAGAAGACGGAATCCACTTTGTCAGATGTTTCCTTTGCACGTTCAATTCCAGCCATTAACGGGCTGTTTGGGTTGGTGGAAACGTATTTAGAAACGAATCCGTTCATCAGATTCAACACTTGGGTAACTGCCGGCTCCTTGTTCGAGTTTTCGATTTGTTCACGATCTGACTGCCCGAATTCCCTTGCCAAATGTCCGGCTGGTGCTGGTGAAGGAAGCTCGGAAGCACGAACGAGACCGCGTGAGTACTTGCCGTTCTGCCTGGGGCGCTTTTTCATCAGAGCTTGTAATTCATCACGCAATTCGCGAAGCCGATCCCAATTTCGTTGTTTTTGAGCCTTTTTCTGTTGGGCTTTTAGTGCATTGACCTTTTTGGTGTATTTTGCGTAGCTTCGCTTGAATTCCGTCTCTTGGCGAAGTTGCTCTTTCGCATCGGTGCTGCGGAACATCTTGGCCACTTCTTTCCGATCAAGCTTTGCCAGATCGAGGATTTCATCGGCCGACATTTTCGACGTTTTGTCGTACATTGTGTGAACGTCCATGCCATAGGCTCGATTGCTATCTCCCCCCGTTCTGTTGTCGATATTGTCCACGGTCATCGTCATAAGAGAATCCCAAATCTGTTCCCCAGACATTCGTCGTAGTAGTGGTCCGCGGAACGTGTATTCGGTTGGCTCTTCAGCGTCGGAGATACAAGCTTCTCTTTGATAAGTCTTACTGTTGTAGACGGTCCTCAAAAATTGTTTCAAATCGAAATTCATGTCGACCATCTGCTCACTGAGAAAATTCATCAGCTCTGGATTGGATGCTTTGGTCTCTTCGGTGATGATATCGACCGGTTCAATTAGACCGACTCCCATCGCTCGCTTCCACATTCGGTTGGCGATCACCGTCGTAAAGCGTGGATTGTCCGCTGCGGTCATCCATTCTGCATAAGCCAATCGCGAATCGACGTGTTTCGCACCGTTGACCTGTCCCCGATTGTTTTTCTTTCGGCGCTTGTTTTTCGCGTTCATTTTCGGCAGTTCGGGAATGACCAGCCCCTTCTTCTCAAACATGGTTTTGGCGGTGACAATTTCGTCGGGTTTACCGTTGTCTGCCTGATAATCGTCTGGAAGACGTGCAACGCCCGTCCCGGTTCCTTGGACGCCGTACCCAAGCGGTCGCAGGATATTTTGCAAGTTTCTTCGAGTTGATTCGTCAATTTCTCCTTTGCGTGCCATTTGCCGAAGATCATTCGCACCCTCGATGGGTGGGGTGAGACGCATCAAAACGCCGCCGGTGAACGCGACCATTTCGAAATAGTCGCGTTGTGTCCACACGTCAAACGGGTGATCATGGCATTGAGCACACTCCAAACGAGTACCCAAGAAGACTCGGACGGTGTTTGACATGTTGTCCTCGGGCATGCCATAGTCGCGAAGATAGTAGCCAAGTGCACCATTTCCCCGCTCGGCGTAGTATCCTTCTGAACTCAAAAGTTCACGAACGAATTCGTCGTACGGTTTGTTTTCGCGGATTGATTCCTTGACGAAATCAACGTAAGGCCCGCCCGGTATATTTCTCAAACGAGACTTGATTCGAAGAAGATCGGCGATGAAATTGAACTGGTGACTGACAAAACCTTCTGAGTCCAATAGTTTATCGATTAGATGCTGACGTTTCTTCTTTGACGGATCGCGTAAAAACTCAACTGTTTCTTTCTGGGTTGGAATCCGGCCAATCACGTCCAAATAAATTCGACGAACAAAAATTTCATCAGAAGCCGGCGCGTTCGGTGAAAGCTCCTTTTCCAGCAACTGTTTTTCTACAAGCGAATCAATTTTTTTACTGATTTCGAGAGTCTTTGCCACCGACATTGCAGACCCGCGTCCAGTGGGTTTTACCTTAACTGTCTCGACCGCAATCGTTTTCGTGGTCGCAACGGTTTCGTCATTTGCTGATGAAGGCGATAAAAAGCTGCCACACGAGAAGCTCAAAATGCCAAACACTATGAAGTTGCCAATCCGTCTCATCGATTCTCCGATTGCAATTATGCGGGGGAATGTCTCAGTTTTGCTCTTATTATGAATTCCGATAAACTGCTCGGCAATCACCTAACATTTTTAACGAGTTTTCGAAAAATAGTTCGGATTCAGCGTTTTACGACCCGATTTCGTTCATCGAGGAACAAATCACCGGCCAATGTGGTGTTTGGCGTGATCTTCCTTGCTTGTCGATTCCGAACATGACGAAGAGAATCTGTGCAACTTCCGCAAGAATCTGTTCTTCGTACCGGTTCTCCATTGGATTTATTTTTGGAATGGCTTGCTTCCAAAGGAAAAACAATCGCCAAGGCGTGGATGTTGTTTGAGCAAAATCCGCTTGCTTATGGTTTTGGATTCGCAAAAGCGGCCGTTGATCACAATTCGCAGGTTACGAAAGATTCAATTTTGCCGGTCATTCCGACCGGGCGTCAATATTCCCACTTGAACGCAGATCACTGGCGATCAGATGTTGGAACACTCAGACCTATCAAAACCTTCTTAAAGCTGGGAGCCATTGGCGACATCAGAGCATCTGAGCCAAACACCTTCTCTTGCCGTTGTGAAAAATGACCTAAAATACGGATATGCCGGTCGACAACTATTTAAAACCCGAAGTCATTAACCAAATCAAACGTCTCGATTTGCGCGCCCAGTACGTTGTGAGAGGGTTTATGCAGGGATTGCACAGTAGTCCGTATCAAGGCTATTCGGTCGAATTCAGTGAGCACCGCAAATACACTCATGGTGATAATCCAGCCGACATTGATTGGCAGGCGTATGCGAAGACCGACAAGTACTATGTGAAGAAGTTTGAGGCCGAGACCAATATCACTGGCTTTTTGATGATGGACTTGAGTGAGTCGATGGACTACACCCATCGGCAAGCCATGACAAAATTTGAATATGCGGTTTGCCTTGCCGCATCACTTTGTTACTTAATGGTGTCGCAACAAGACCCGGTTGGTCTGATTACGTTTGACCAAAAGATTCGAGAGAGCATTCCGCCCAAGTCAAAACGCTCGCAACTTGGTAACGTCATTTCTTTACTTTCAAGAATCAAGCCGACGGGCGAAACGGATGTCGCGCATGCGATTCACCAACTTTCGGCAATGATTAAACACAAGAGCCTAGTGATGATCTTCTCCGATTTGCTTGTCGATCCAGAACCGGTCTTGCAATCGTTAATGCATCTCCGACATGGTGGCAACGACGTGATTTTATTCCACATCCTGGACGAAGCTGAGGTTGCGTTTCCGTTTGACGGAATGTGCCGACTTGAGAATCCAGAAGATCAAGATTTTGTGAAGGTTGACGCTGCGGGTTTTCGACGGGAATACGTTGATGAAATCGAAGGCTTTCGAAGCCGATATAAGAAAGATTGTTTGAGGTCCGGTGTGGATTATGTTCCGCTGGATACGAGCATGCCATTTGACAAAGCATTAACGGAGTATCTCATGAAACGTCGGTTGCGAGGTAGGTAAGTAAATGGCGTTTGCCAGTCCACTATTGATCGCGGCAGGGGCCTGTCTTATCGCCGTACCGATCGTTTTGCATCTAATTATGCAGCAAAAGCCGAAGAATTTTGTTTTTCCGGCGTTACGATTTGTGAAGGAACGGATTAGCACTAACCAACGCAGGCTACGAGTGCGTCATTGGCTGTTGCTTTTGCTGCGATGTATCGGGATCTTTCTGGTTGCCTTGGCTTTTGCCCAACCCAGCGTCGCCAGTAACTTATTTGGAACGTGGCTGACGATCGGTGGACTCAGTGGAATCGCGTTACTATTGTTTGCAATTATGGCGATTGTGGTTTACGTCAGCCGGCCCGTCCCGAAATTATTATTTGGAATGATCGCGACGGTATTTGTGGGCGTCGTTGGAACGATTGGGTCGATCTATTTCTCGGCCGTCAGTGACAACCCGGTGGCAGCATTGGGCAATGATCAATCGCCCGTTTCTGCTGTATTAATCATCGATACTTCGCCGCGTATGCTCTATGAAATCGCGAGGCAAACTGAGGGGGATCAATTTGCTCAGGCGGAATCACGTTTGGCTGAAGCGCAGGGTTTGGCCGATTGGCTCGTTCGGGAACTTCCGGATGATAGTGATATTTGCATCGTTGACTCGTCGGCGGATGAGCCGTTTAATTCGGTCGATGTTGCCGCTGCAGCAAAACGGATTTCGTCCTTGTCGATTGCGTCAAATTCCGTTTCGATCCCCGATCGCATGAATGCCGCGATTGATTTTCTGGAGACGGGCGAGCAGAAGGAAAACAAGCCGCGAGAAATCTATATCTTTACGGATATGACGTTGAAGAGTTGGCAATCGAAACGGTCCAAACAACTGCAGCTTCGGCTGAATGATTTGAAAGATATTTCGGTCTACCTTGTTGATATCAGCGTCGAAAATCCGACCAATTATCAATTGGATGAATTAGAACTTAGCTCCGAGACGATGGCCGTTGGGGGCGGAATCAATTTATTGGTTCGCACATTGCGCTACGGTCCACCCGGTGAGCGGCCACTTGAGTTGGTCATGGATAAAGTTGACCCTCGCCGCCCAAGTCGCCGGGATGGAAAGACAATCTTACCGGAGGAAAAACGCCTGCGCATCGCCGCGATTTCTATTGAAGAGAATGGCGTTGCTGAAACGAGTTTCTCCGTGAACGATCTTTCGAACGGTGTCCATCACGGTGTAGTTCGAATTCAAGGTGCTGATTCTCTCGCAATCGATAATGAACGGTACTTTACCATCGACGTGCGCGAGCCATGGAAAATATTGCTCGTTCGACCAGTTAAGACAGATGAGTTGGAAAACGACGTTTCAGCGGAAACGGTTTCCGTTGTACTTTCACCGGATGAGTTGGTCGAAATGGGCCAAGCAAAATACGATTGCATCATCATTGACCAAGAAGGTTTGCTCGACCAAAAACTTAGCGATTATTCCGCCGTGTTTTTACTTGATCCCAAGCCGATGCCAGATACCGCTTGGACAAATTTGAAGAAGTTTGCATCGGCTGGCGGCGGCGTTGCCGTGCTGTTGGGGGAAAACGCAAAAACCGGGTTTGGCGTTGATGACAGTTTCGGTTCGCCAGAAGCCCAACAACTGCTCGGCGGAGAGCTAACTGAAGTGTGGACGCCACCGTCGGTATTCTTTTCCAATGCAGATTACAGCCACCCCGTTATGGCGAAGTATAAACGGTTCGAAACGGAAGACGTTTGGCGTGATTTCGAAATCTACCAACATTGGGGCTTGATCGATTCAGAATTTGAACCGGCGAATTTAAGAACAATTTTGCGTTTCTCGAATAACCAACCCGCCGTTATCGATCGAAAAATTGGTGACGGAAAAGCTTTGACGATTTTGACTCCATTCACCGAGCCGGGGCGAGTCGTTGGTCGGGCACGGTGGAATGACTTGACCAACGGTGAATGGTGGCCGGCGGCACTTTTGATCGACCAAGTTGCTGGCTATCTTGTTTCATCGAAGAATAATCGTTTGAACTATCAGGTTGGCGAAAACGTCGTGCTTCGCGAATTAACGAAATCAGACGGAACGATCAAGGAAAGAGAGTTCTTGCTCTATCCTCCGCGAAATGAAGAGCCAAGTGATCTCGTCGTTGTCGAAAACGAAATTCGATACCGTTTTACTGAGACCCCAGGAAATTATCGTTTGAAGGCTGTCGGTGTCTCGAATTCGAGACGCGGTTTTAGTGTTAATCTTTCCCGCGACGATACGGATTTGACGCAAATCAACGAAAAGACGTTGGATGAATCGTTGGGCATGGGACGTTACAAACTTGCCAAGTCGAAAGAGGATATTGTTCGTGAACAAAGTTATGTTCGCGAGGGCAAGAAGTTTTTTCCATTGTTGCTGACCATCTTTGGCGTGATTGTGATCGTCGAGTTGTTCATGTCCAACCTCTTCTATCGTGGGATTTAGGGCGATAACGCCAATTGTCAATTTGGTTTATCAAAGTAACCATGCTTGGACTTCATTTTGACGGGCTAATCGTCGAATCCAGGGAGTTAGAGACTCGAGGTATGGCCGCAACGATTTGGATTTCATCTTAGCCACAGCAGAGAAAATGAATCCGGACCGATTCTTGGAGAATTCTTCAAACATTTCGAATCAAATCGCACTCAATCTGGTTGATGCCGTTCAATGGCAACAGCAGAATTGCATTTGTTTCCTGCCTGTGAAATTATGATATGAAGATTGGACTTTCGCTAAGGCCTGGCTCATTCCATAATTTGCCAGATAGCGTTGGGTGCAAGCTCAGGACGAACGCATGAACGATTGACTTTGCTCGTAATCAATGGACGATTTTTCTTGGTCGGATGTTCTGTCCAGTACCCGAGGCGGGAATTAATACCGCAAGACCGTAAACTCGAGATTTAAAAACTGTGCCACTCGTTTTCACAGTTATGTTGTTCCAGTTTCGTTCGAAGTTCGGCTGGAATCGGTGACAACAAGGCTTTCAAGTGATGCAACTGTTCAGAATTCGCGATGGACTCAATGGCCTTGGTCACGGTTTCAATTGTCGTCTGACGGGATTCACCTGCAGCATGAAGCTGGATTTTTTCAGCTAATTGGCATTCCAATTCAGGTCGGCACATCCATTCGACTTTACGCTGCACAGTCTTGTTGTCAGAAACGAAATGATACGTATCGTTCGGTCCCTGAATCAATAGCTGCTTACGATTGGCTTTGAGTAGCGGTTGGACCGAATCAGCGTCTGGTTGATTTGACTGAGGTGTTGAAACGCGATGGTTGTCTTTTTTCTCGACGACAACCAGTTGAACCACGTTTTTCAACGAAGGGGTTTCGCATGTTTTGTCACCGGAACGAATCATCTGAATTTGCAATTTCTGATCGTCAGAAACTGAGCTGCAAATTCCTTGAAAAGAATCGATAATGATCTCTTCGGCATGGCCATCAGCTGGTAGCTCGATTTTGGACGCTGTGTTTGCATTTGTGTCGTTGCTACGACGCCCAAAGCCACTAATCAACAGTGTTACTAATAAGCATGCTGAAATCGCCTTCCAAAAATGTTGTTCGGTTGCTCGCTTCAAGCGTTGGATTAACCGTTTGGGCTTGGCCGCCGACGCCGGCGATTTGGAATGGCCAGAGAACGTCATCAACGAGCTCCGTGGCGAATTCAATTCTTCAATAACTGTTTTTGGATCTGTTAGTGTCAGCTTTACGAAGTGAATCAATTGTCCAACGTTGTCGAAACGGTCAGCACGATCTTTCTCTAAACAGGTTTCCACGATCAAGTCGATGGCCTGCCCATAATCACCACTTAAGTCTTCAACATCACTAGCGATTTGGCTTACAGGACTTTGATCGGAGAAGCGGACTTGGTCGATAATTTCGGTAATCGTTTTTTGCATCACGGCTCGTTTTGAAACGGGGGGCTCACCTGCGAGTAATTCATAAAGAATCACACCTAGCGAATAAATGTCACTCCGTTGATCGACTGTGTCACCCCTGGGGCAAGCTTGTTCGGGGCTCATATATTGAAGCGTTCCAACCAACGATTTGTTGGGAGACGTTGCAGGTTGTGAACTATTTGAAGGTGAACTTTTTGCCTTTGCGTTAACCGCTTTTTCATCGCCAATTTTGGTTGATTCTGTCGTTATTGCGACACCAAAATCAATCAGCTTGGCTCGGATGCTTTCGCCGTCAAAATGCGTCAAAATGTTTGCCGGTTTTAGATCACGATGTATCACATTGTTCTTATGACAATGTTGAACAGCGCTACAAACCTCTAAAAACAGCCTCAATCGATCTCGGCTAGATGTATTCGACGATTTGCAATACTCAGTTAAAGTCGTTCCATCCAATAATTCCATCGCAATCAGAGGTCGCTTTTGAGAATCAGTACCGCGACCGATGAAACGAACGATATTTTTATGTGAAAGATTGGAAAGGATTGAACGCTCATTTTCAAAACGCATAGGAGCGTCCGTTGCGACCACGCCAAATTTTAGAATCTTGACAGCCGCAAACGATCGGCTCTCTGCCCGATTTGAGGACAATGGTGCGGCGGCAAAAACGCTACCCATGCCACCTGATCCGAGAAATTTTTGCAACCGAAAACTCTCAGTGGTTTCTGCAGTTTCAATCTCGACCACTGATCCAATTAGTGCCTTCGCCCATGATTTCAACCGGCAACGTTTGTCGTGTGAATCATTTTTAACTTCGAAGTCGGAATCAAATCGCCATGTTGCATCGTCCATATTAACTTTCGTAATACCGGTGCACTGCTGTGAATTGCCGGCGGGTGAATTATTCCAATCCTTGGTATCTGCGATTTCAACGGGGCTCATTATTCGTCTCAATTGGAATGTGCAAAGGTTGTAATTTGTCAACAGAAGCTTCGTTTTGGGATTGAGCTGACGTTTCAATCATTAAATAACTGTCCTCGAAAGCCGGTGCTGCTAAGCATTCAAACAGATTTCATTTGAATCGACATTTGTTCGTTTTCGGTGGTAATCGGTTTCAGTCTTTGGGATTCCAAACGCAAAATGTTCACCCAAAAGATAAGTACGACCGAGCCTTGTTTTTGTTGCCACTGCACTCAGAGGATTGGCAGTTTTTTTAAAATCCGATTGCGTCGTTACCATCGAACTAAGCAGAAAACATAGAAATGGAAGGGTTTTGGCAACATTTCTAGTTCGTCGATGCTGGTTTTTTATTTGCAAAAAAAATGTCAAACGATGGAAATGTGAGTTATTCAATAAGATTTGATGTCCGGCCAAACCTACAGAAACCTCTACTGACCGTTGTCGAACGTGTTTCAAAAAATCGCTAGAACAGAAGGGAAACTGTTGCGAAATCGTGGCCAGGAAAAGATGATTCACATGGAATTTTGAGGTGAATCAGTCGATTAATAATGCAAACCGTCAAGTCAATTTAATTGGAATTCAATGCAACCAGAGAGACGATTTACGGATTGGCATGGGCTTGAGACACCCGAAATCATCGCACAACGGAAATCAGATTGGCGATGCGGTCCAATCGTTTACCATATTTTTGTCGATCGTTTCGCGCCTAGTGAAGCCCTGGACAAGAAAAAAGACTTGTATAGCTCGCCGCGTATTCTTCGTGACTGGAGTCATGAACCTCGGCACGACGAATTTCTTCAAGAACATTCCGTTTGGAGTCATGAGGTCGAATTCTGGGGCGGGGATCTCAATAGCGTTGCAACCAAAATTGACTATCTGAAACAACTGGGCGTCGAATGCGTGTACCTGAATCCGATACACGATTCATTCACCAATCACAAATACGGGGCAAAGGATTATCGAAAGATTTCCCCGGAGTACGGAACTCGCGAACAACTGAAAAGTCTCACCAAAGACATTCATGCAGTCGGGATGCGGATCATGCTTGATGGCGTGTTTAATCACATGGGAATGCAAGCTTCTATTTTTGTGGACGCGAGAGAGAATGAGAGCAGTCCTTATCGAGACTGGTTTTCTTTCAGCAACAAATACGAACATGGGCATCGCGGTTGGTACAACGTTTCCAATCTTCCGGAATTAAATTTGGAAAACGAATTGGTTCGAAACGATCTTTGGAACAATGATGATTCCGTCGTTGCGTCTTATCTCAAGGATGGAATTGACGGTTGGCGCTTGGATGTAGCGTTTGACATCGGCCCAGAATATCTAAAAGAGCTTACCGCTGCGGCGCACCGCGTTAAACATGATTCTTGGATCATCGGAGAGGTCTGGTCGGACCCGAACGGCTGGAGTGATTCAATGGACGGGCTAATGAATTTTAACTTTCGCCAGCTAATGATTGAGATGCTCGCCGAAAATATGTCGGGTGCGCAAGTCGGGCGGATTTTGGAGCGACAGACGTCAAGCGGAAATTACGATGGTCTATTGAAGAGTTGGCTCATTCTGGACAATCATGACACGCCGAGAATTAAGAACGTGCTTCCAGATTTCCGTCAACGATCGCTGGCTCAGACTCTGCAATTTTGTTTACCCGGATCGCCCTGTATTTACTACGGTGTTGAAGTTGGAATGAGTGGTGGGGATGACCCGGAGATGCGTGGCCCGATGCAGTGGGACGGGGTAAATGCAGGCAATCCGGAATTTGCGAGAATCAACGACCTGATAAAAATCCGCCAGGATTCTCCCGCGTTACGGTACGGTTCGATTCGTTTTCTCCCTACCGTTTCGGCGTTAGCATTTTCTCGTTACACGGATCGTTCAGTGGATGATGTTGTTGTGGTCGCCAACGCGACCGGCCAAACGATTACCGAGGTGATCACACCGGAGAATCCGTGGGTACTGCATTTTACCATGTATCACGACCAGCTAAGTGACTTTCAGACACAGCAACACTCTGGATTGCTGACCGTTGAGGTACCGCCGTTTGGAATTCGAATACTCAAACCCCGCATTGATCGAGGGGGTGATTATAGCAGTTACAAGCGGTTGAAATGAACCACAGTCCGCTAGAATCCGACAACGTACCAAATTCCGAACACGGCTATCAGAGTCCCAGCAAATCCTTTGATCGAGGGGCGATGGCCCTGCAGTAACCAAACAAAGGGAATGGCGAATATGGGGCAGGTCGAACTGAGTGTCGTTACTACTGCAGTGTCTGAGTATTGCTGGGCCATCTGATAGAACCAGATTCCGAGCCACGTTCCAATCAAAGAAGCAGGAATAAAAAACTTCATCGTATGGATATCGCAAAGTGGAGTTAGGATCGATCGAAGCTTCGGAGGGGCTGTTTCTTTTTCTGCTTCGGATTTGTTCTCCCGTTTCGGGGTGTTTTTTTTATCAATCAGGTGCTTTTCATCCGTCGGCTCCATTGCGACCTTTGAATAGGCGTATCGGTATGGATTGATTGAGACTAAATAAATACCGGCAATCGACGCGGTGAACATTCGAATAAACGATGACTCAAGTGCTTCGCATCCATGTGCCATACCAACCTTTGCTGCGCCGACGCCTACCGCTTGGCATAATGCTCCGCCGATTCCAAAAAGTACACCTTGGACAAACTTCCCGGGATAAATGTTCGGGTTTTCGATTTCGGCCTGTTTATCACCGACGACAATTCCGACGCCCAGAATTGTGAGCCCAATTCCAAACATCAGAATGAGTGAAATTGTGTCTCCCATAAAAAAATAGCCGACGATAACGCCAAAGATAGGAGATGCTGTCGCGACCACAAGCGCACGCCGTGGTCCCAATATTTGCACGCTGCGAAAGTAAACCGTGTCGCCTATCAAGATTCCAATCACGCTGCTTCCAGCGAGCCAGCACCAAGCTTCGATCGGTGCCTCAAAAACAGTTTGTGAACCAAGCGATTTGACGATCCAAAGTTGGGCAAAGAAAACCCCGGTTGCGATGATGTTCTTCCAGAAGTTCATCTCCCACGCCGTCATCTTTGCGCGACTATAAAAGATGCTGGACAACGCCCACAATGACGCCGCGAAAAGTCCAGCTGCTTCACCAATGCCCATTTATTCGCCAGAATGTGTTTACGAAATACAAAGTTTAACTTTGATTGCTTGTTTGGCGATGGGGTGCTCGCTGTTCACCTTTCGCATTTTTGATCACACTTCATTCGCTGGATTTGACGAGATTGAAGCGTTACTAGAGACGTTATTGCTGGCAATTGTCGCATGAGTAAACAGTTCGGTTCGCCAGTTGCCAATAGTAGACGTAGTCACCGCACTTGGGACAAAACGGCTTTTTATATATGTTTAATCTTTCGCTGCGGCGAATTGATTTGGCGCTCATGGCGTCCCCGGCTGTTTCACTCAAATCGATCGTTGTCACGATGCGGTTATTAATTTTTCCGATTTCAAGCAGGCGGCACGTCAGATCCCAAATCGCTTGAAACTGCCCTTCGTTCAATTCATTGGATGGTTTCTGAGGGTTGATGCTCAACAAGAATAAAATCTCACAGCGATAAATGTTGCCGATTCCGGCAATAACCGCTTGATCCAACAGCATCGCTCCGATCGGTTTTGTGCTCGTGGACATTTTTCTCCAGGCGTCGTGCGGGTCAGCATCTGGTCTGAGTGGATCTGGCCCCAGGCGCTGGATGATTTGCTCCATCTTTTCCGAATCGATCAGCTCGCATTGATTTGGCCCATTTAAGTCGAATGACTTTCGCGAACCAATCACCCGCATTCTCACAGCGCCGCGCGGTTCTGGTGGCGGATTAGTGTGAACGCGGAATTTTCCATAAAGCCCTAAATGAACGTGAATGATTCTGTTTGTCGTAAAAACGTAAAACAAGTGTTTGCCAAATGCTTCAACTGACTTTAATCTCAAACCGCTGAGTACGTCGGCCTCTGTCGAAAAACGGCCTTGCGGCGAAAGTAATGCAATTTTCTGCCCAGAAAACCATTCGTTTTGGTCGGCGGCGATACGATGAACGGTGTGACCTTCGGGCATTGGATTAGACTATCGGTTTGGTGTTGAGTTTTGTTTGAATTCAATCGCCGATCGAGACTCGGTCATTTCCGTTCTCTGAATCAAAACTTACAGGTCCCTTGCAGCTTGCTGACGCCCCTGATTTTCGCAAACCTTAAGGAATGTAAAGGGACACGGTTAACAACAAATCGATCGGGTTGAGTACAAATACGTAAAGTCGATTAGGAAATGAGATCAGTGGTTCAGAGTCCGTTGCTAACGTAAACCGGGTTTTGCGAAACCAAGCTTGTACCCATCAAGATTTTAATGAATCACCGAGATCTTAATAAACCAGCGAAGTTAGGTACAGCAAAAGAATCAATCCGGCGATGAAACCACCCACCGATACGAAGACCCAGGGCATCGACAGCACCTCATCCGATTGACCTGATTTGCGGCGAATTAGGTTCGCGGACCAGTCGGCGAGTAGACGTTGTTGATCAGAAAATTTGGCAAAAGTTTTGATCGTTGTTTCGTTTGTTCGTTCGTCATCGCGAACAGCTCCGAAAAACGTTGTCCATCCGCCCGTTTGTGTCTTTGCCTCGACGGTGAATCGAAAAACCTGCAGCCAACCAGGGCGTTGGATTGCATGGAGCTCCAATTCCTTGAAATTGGCTGATCGGCCGAAAAATCCGTTTTGAGAAAGCCACTCACGTATGTCCTTCTCGGCAACTTTATTTCCGATGAGTGATTTCATTGTTGTTCATTAATAAAGTGATTTTCGTTCTCAGTTTTACCGCAACTCCGTCGAATATGTTAACCGATAAGACGTACTTTAGCTTCACATTACGTTCGTAGGGCTGATTTAATTGAAGTGGGCACAAGATTTTGAAGGCTCCGATTCCAGTGTCATTCATTGACAGGCGATGGTCATTCGGGCAGGGCCAGTTCGTTACGACGACTTGAGACTGTCATCCGCCGCTGAGACCCCAGAATTCAATATTGTACGACATGCAAGGATATCGGGGGTCGCGCGTTCGGCTTCACCGGGTTTCGTCGCGGCCTCATACCTAAGCAAAGATTGCGGCCCGTTTCAGGCGGCGAACCCTTAACGACTGGTCAGCCTTCATTTTTGACTTGCCATGATTCGTGTGGCTGCATCCGCTGAATTACACGTTTGAGTCATGATCATCTTGAAGGACTTGCGGTGGTTGGGTTTTTTCGTTTTGCTCGCGATTGGTCGTATTCCATCCGCTCCGCAAATGAAAGTCTCGCTGCGGGAACGGGATTTCAATACCAGCAATCGCGAATCGCTTGTTAATTTCCGTGTGAAGATCGTTGATCGTCGCATCGCGGCTGCTGCGGTCGGGCAAAAAGACACGCAAATGGATGCTGAGCGAGCTGTCCGCGAATTCATTAAAAATGGTCATTGGTGCTGGTTCGGTTGAAACGTTCGGGTGCTCGGCGGCGACTTCCAACATGATCTGCTTCGCCATATCCGTATCGGTGCCATACGCAACACCCACAGGGATCGTGATGCGGTTGAGTGTCGTACTAAGCGTCCAATTTATCAGCTTGCTCGTAATCAGGGTTTTGTTCGGCAAGACAACTTCTCCTCGGTCGAAGTTTGTGATGGTGGTTGCCCGAAGGTGGATTTTTGTGACGGTACCAATTTCGCCCTCAATCGTGACAACGTCGCCGACTCGTACGGGCCGCTCAAGGAGTAGGATCAATCCGCAAATAAAGTTCGCGACAATCTCCTGCATACCAAATCCGATCCCAACGCTGAGTCCGCCCGCGATCCAGCCGAATTGAGTCCAGTCCAAGTGAAGTACGTTAAACAGCGTGAAAAATACAACTGCTACCAGCGTGTACTGACCGATCGTAGTGATTGCGTTCCGCGTGCCAACGTGAATTGACCGCGACCGGAAGATCGCGAATTCAAGGAGACCAGGCAGGTTTTGAATGGCGATCCATCCAACAATAAGGATCAGTATTGCCTTTTTCAGGTCAAGCAAACTGAGTCCTGTCATCAGGGGGAGCTTGATGCTTTCAAAATACTCAAGAAGTGGAAGTGTCTCAGACCACAATGAGAGAATCGCAATTGCCGCAACCAAACCGAATAGCAAACGGACAATGTGTCGAACCTGATCATCGACGGTATCGATGCCCAACTCTTGCTCGGTTTCATCGACAAAGATCTCTTCGGTTGGCTCATGACCCTGTTCTTTCGACGTTGCGGATTCTTGCCGGCTTCTTCGACGTTCGAGTGCGTCAGAAAATGCCAATTTCCTGTATTCGATCTTGAACCAGCGAATTACGCAAGCATAAAGAATCGTAACGCCGGTGAGCATGGACAACGACAGAGTAGCAACGTAACTCAGTTTAGCTGCGGCGATCATGTAGCCGGTTGACGCAACTACCACTAGGACAAATGGACAGGAGGTCAGCACAAGGGTAAAAAGACGGATCCAGACTGTCGGAATATGATCTTCTCCTCCCTCGATCCGAATGCCAGTTCGCGAATAGAAAATTCTAAAGAAGTAGATGGCCGTCAATACGTGTGCAAGAATGAAACTAATGCGCCCAATGCTGTCGATAAATTCAATAGATGCGCTAAAAAGTGTGCTGAAGGTCAGCACGATAAGGGGAAAATAGACTCCGAGAAACAAGAATCCCGTTTTGCGAATCGTTTGACGGATTTCCGGGGGCCAACCAAAGTGTTTTTGCGCTAGCCCATTTGGGAGACAACAGGTTATTGCAATAAAAGCCATAAAGATGCTTGATGCAAATGACCGCATTCCAGTACCAAAGCCTGCTTGCCAGTCGAGTGAGGTCTCGAACTGTGGGTACGTCATCGCAACATAGCCGAACAATAACGGAGTAGGTGTGGCGATTAATAGAGTCCATGAAACGGCCTGCACGGTGAGTCGATACCGGTCGGCCGCTACTCGCCCGATGCCTTCCCCGGTACGTTTCAACGCCGCCAACAGCCATGGTCGCAGTAGTATCAGAAGTACAGCAACGAGAATGACGCCAATGCTTGAATAAACGTTTTGGCCGAATACGACTGCCAACGATTGAGCGAGTTCTTGTCCGTGCTTTGGACTGAGGATCCAGAGCAGACCGCTTGGAGCATCGCTTAGAGTTTTCAAAGTTAGAGGCGGTGAAATCCTCATCCAGAAAAGCTGCTGTGAGGTGTATCGTTGAACTTCGTTAACTTTGTCGGAAAGAAGCAATTGCTCTGAGTCGAGCGACGCTAAATCTGGGAGAAGCTCCTGATATTGACTTCGTAGTTTTCTGAGGACCTCAATTCGCATTTCAATGAGTTCATCGACAGCCTTAGATGACTGATCGGCAAAACCTGCTTTGACTTCTTTTTGGCGTTCAATGTCGGCATCAACTAGAACCGCAGCCAAGCGAGTCTGAGAAAGAGTTGGCCAAGGTTGATTCTGGTCGAAATCGCGTCCGCGCACCCGTAGTAGGTCTCTTAATTTCAGCAGTACTTCCGCCATTGCTCGATCGGTCTGACCTAATTCGAGCTGCTTTCGGATGCCTTCATGTTGTTGGGTTAGGTGGCCGAGCTTTGATGTTGCGATAGCGGTCGCGGTTGCTATGAGGGTCTTGTCCCTGAGAGTGTTTTGTAAATCGTTCGCCAGTTTTTGAACTTCTGTGGCAAGCTCAATTGCCCGATGCCCTTCGCCGAGTTCTGACTTGAGTTCTTCGGCTCGAGCGATCGTTTTTTGGGTTTGCTTCGTAACGCTTTTGTCCATCGTCGCTTCGTAGATGGATGCGACGGCCGATGCGTTTTCGACCTTCTTCGACAAAAAGTCTTTCTGCGTCTGTAGGAGGTTGCGGCGAACCGACATGCTCTGTTGCTCTTGCTTCAGCATCTCAAGTTCGCTTACAAGTTTTTCTTCTTGAGCTTGCAAAAGAATGCGATCTGCGACACGTACATCGGAGACATCATCATTGGAGAGTTCTTCCGTTCCCAGTCGCTCTCGAAGTTCTGACAGTTCCGACTGAACTTTAGGAATTCGAACGCTGATGTCAGTTGGGCGTTGTTCGCCTTCTGTTAACTCGGTGGTAACGCTCAACAATTGTTCCTGGAGTCCGGCAAGGACCCCACGCTGCTCGTTTAGTTTTTGCTGCAGGATTTCAAAATCGCTGGTTTGCGGCACTGAAGTATCGGCTGTTGGCAAATCCTTGAGTTGCTTTAGAAGTTCTGCCGTACTGAGCGGTGCCCGCGTCAAAGTTTCCCGATAGGCAGCTGCAGTTTCCGTATCGGTGGCCGCTTCCTTCAACGCGGCAATGGCGTCCTGGTACGTTGTGCGTAAAGCGTCCTTCACTTTTGAATCAATTTCCGTGTTCGACTCGACCGTTTCCAACGCTAATTCAATGTCCGCAATGGTCGGTTTGTCGCCATTTTCGACCGACGGCTTTGGGGTTTGGGCGTCGGAGCGGAGCGGAAGCAATAAAACGAATACGGTTATTGCAAAAAAGAATGTATACCTTACTGAACGGTTCAACGGATTTTTCAGGGGAAATTTGGTACCGAAGGGTTAAGACGCCGAGCCTAAAGTTTAGCTTGCAAAATCGACATCTGCCAAAGCCTTCATTTTTGTCGCTGCTTTGCACCGGTAGATGAATGCATCATTTTTTCAATGCTCGTTGATCTTTCCAAGATCCAGTTGGCATTCAAATTCATCATCCGTTGGTAGGCGTCGGCGTCGCATTAAGCGTTCGTTCAAAAGTAGATGACTTATTTTATTCGCTTGTGATCCGGGCTTTTAAAACGCCATTGGTGACGCGAAAAAACAATGAAAAATTCAACCAACGCCTTGATACTAAAGCGGGTTAAATCGAATGATGCAGATGTTTCTTTCTCACCAAGCGAATAATGAATGGTCGCAACCCGATATTGGATTGCGTCCATTTTTGCTATTGCTTCTGTTCGTCTTCAGGAGTTTTCAAGCGAATGAGTGTTGCTTGTTGACGCTTGTCTTTTGAAAAGTGAATCAAAATTGGAACTTCATCATTGGTTAGATTGTAAAGTCCCACTTCAACCAACAATTGATCGTTCCCTTCAATGCCTATGGCTACGCGTTGGGTTTCCTTATCCACCGCACCAATGACCGGAGTCACTTTCTCGGTAAGCATGTCATGCAGGTTTCCCCTGATGGCACCGTCTCGATTCAACGCTAATTGAATCACTCTTTCGGTTTCCTTTTGGTCCGCGTCTTTAATAAGTGCAAAGACTCCAATCGGCATCCATTCTTCGTCGCTGCTCTGTTCGCCAGAGCTTGCTATTTCACTGGCTTCTTCATAGTACTCTTCGGAGGTGCCAACCGGCTCGCCTTCGTAATAAACTGTGTCATCCTGGTACGCTACGTTATCTTCGTAGTCGTAATAAACGCCTTCTTCAGAACACCCACAATATGTTCCTGCTACAGCCCAAGTCGTTGCAGCCCAAGCTGTGCCCGCAATCGCCCATTTGCCGGGAAACCATGCTCCGGGATATCGGGCATAGTAACCGCCACCGAAATAATTGTATCGGGTGAAATTACCGTTTACGGCAGCCCAGGAATTTCCACCTATAAACTGACCGTTGACGAATTGGGCACCACGACCTGCCGAAATTACATTCCCACTAGGTCCGCGAACTGCAGCACGTCCTACCGTCGTGCGATTACCAGTATTTATGTTTCCGGCAGTGCCCCGTCCACCGACTTTGGCATAGCCGTATTGATTTTTTGCTCCGACGACGCCACCGCCTTTAAAGTTACCTTTACTGTCAATTGCTCCACCACCAACAGCCCCAACACTATTGCCTCGCCCATCGGATATTTGCTTACCACCGACCCCTCCGACCGCTCGGTTACCCACAGAATCCTGTCCAGCAACTTTTACGCCACCTTTTGTGGCTGTTTTGCCAGCGGCTGTTTCAATTTTGACGCCACCACCAGCAGCACCTAGCTTTCCTCCACTTTGCCCAGTTTTGGAACCCGAACCACCACCCACTGTTATCTTTGTCCCATTGGCTGTTTCGAATGTCTTGGAATTCCAACCCGAACCTGGGGCCGGCAGAGTGCTGGGACGTCCAGCGGTATTCATCGAATTACGTGATGAACCAGAAGAATTTAAAAAGCTATCAAGTTGGCTACGCGATGGTTTTTGTGAGGTGTTTCCTCGATTAATGTTGCTTCGATTTGCGGAGTTAAAGTTGCCAGAACCACGATTGATCGAACCAGAGCTACGATTGATCGAACCAGAGCTGCGGTTGATCGAACCAGAGCTACGGTTGGTCGAGCCAGAGCTACGGTTGATCGAGCTTGAATTTTGGGTAACCGAACGCTGACTAGACATCGACTGTCCCCGGAACTGTGAGGAACTGGAAGGTCGGGCCTGCGTAGCGCTACGACTAATTCCGCCACCTGATCGGCCACCTCCTCTTCGTTGAGCTTCGACCGACAAAGGAAGTACAAAAATGAATGCCACCGAAAAAGCAGTGAACCATGAAAACCGAAACATGTTATCTCCAAGACAAAAACGTCAGATTTGATTTAATTAAGTCGACTACCGATTATTGGCTAGAGTCGCCCTTCAGTCGCACAACCGTAATCGGTTTTGTGTCAGGAAGGGCTTCTCCATCCAGTTTACGCTTCGAGGATTTCCAGGTGAATTGGTTGGCATTCTGTAATTCGTAGACGTTGGTGGCGGTAGCCAACTTTCCGTCTGCTAAAACATGCTTGGTTTTCACCAACCAGGTGTTTTTCTTTCGCGTCCAGATTCCCTCAACGATTCCGCCTTTGGAGTCAAACGTCCAAGATCGAATTTTTTGCTTTGAAGGATCGTATCCGATCACTTGAGTGCCCTGGACCGGATCACGTCCGGAAACCTCGACACTGACATTGCACGTCAGAAAATTTTTGTTTTTGGACCAGCGACATGAGCTGAGGACGACAGCATCGTCATTCACGTCCACCCATTCTCCGACCAGCCATTCCAGTTCAGAAAGCTTCTTGGAAGTTGGGGTCTGGGAATCAATAGGGGTTTCTCGAATACTATGCACTCGCCATTCTTTGTCTTCCAATTTATGGACAGCGGAATATTCGCTTAACTCGCCGCTGAATTCTGCGATTCCATCTTCAATCGCCACGGTGTCGGTAACAAAAGAAATGCTTTTGACGGTCAGCGACAGTCTCGAGTTCATTGGCATTTCCTTGAATCGCTTTTCGAAGACCTTTCGGATTTGGGGCCGTCCCTTGATGACCTCGCCGGTGCCGTCGATAAATTCACCGTCAGTCGCCCAATGATTGCTTACCCCAACGGCACTTCTTTTATTAAAAGCGTTTACGTAACTCTGCACGGACTGCATTATTGACTGTTTTTCAGACGACTCTTGTCCCCATGTTCGCATTGTGTTGTTAAAACTGAAAAGGCAAATGCCGATTACCATCAGCCGTTGAATTGTCATGGATGTACCTGCCGTGATGCAAAAAAAGAGCTTAAAGTAGATAAGAAAAACGCGTATTAAGCAGTGAACCGCTAGCTGTATTGCGGATCAGCCCCGTCTACGGGAGTCCGTCGAGGTAGTATGCTTCCCCTCTTTTTCAAGTCAAGTTCACGCTCGAAAAAGCGAGTCAAATAGAACTAGTTTACCAATCACGAAAAGGACAAGCGGAATCGGAATGGCTGTTTCTACCAAGCCGTCCCAAACTTGTGGAAGTTGAAATTTACAGCTGCCGTTGCGTCTCCCGGATTCAATGCTGCGTTCCTGGAGCCATCTTGCCGCGTCGTCAACCCCTTTCTTAGCCTTGCGTCGGGCGGTGTTGCGTCGTGTCTGTCAATTCAGGCGAAAGCTTGTCGAAATCGAAGGTTTTGGAACGGACTGTGCCAATTTCAGCAAGTCTTTCAGGGGGGCCGCGTCGGTTGGATGGTGATGACAATGTAAAAACATAGTGTTGTCGACATTGAGGAATGGCAACTTCATCAATTGGTTTTGCTATGCGAGCGGATTGCTCCATTCAACGTTTGTCGCGACTTTTGACTTGTACACAGATTGACAATTCTGCATCGGACTCGATAAAAGGATTGCGAAAAAGTTCTGTGAAAATTTCAAAAAGGTGACTTGGTTACCAATTGTATTTTGTTCAACATCAAACGACTCCAACAAACGTTTTCCTTGTAGTCAGGGTGCGTTTTGTAAAATTTGTGCTGGTCGTTCAAGAGTCCACGGGAAGGACTTGATTCGGGAATTCGATGGTACGAAAGGGTGGCTGGGTTGGAAGGCCCGTGCGAATGTTCGATTCCAGGCCATTTTGCACATAAGTTCCATCATGATCGTTGTCACGCGATACCGTTGGTCTCCGCAGCCACGGTTTTTTTTGTTTCGTGTGATTTTTGCGTGGATTTTTGGCAAGGCAAACTCCGGTACGTCACCGCTTATCGAGTCCGTTTTGACGATCGGTTTCGGGATATGAAACCCTAGCCTGACTTTCTGGATTTTTTGAAATCTGGCCTCTCTCAGTTGCTTGCATGACGGAATGAAATCCTCAGAATGGACAGAATGTCACGCGATAAGAAATTGCTCAACGAGCCCGAAGCAAACCCCGTATCCACCAACGATCTTTCGAAGGACGTAAGTACGATTGGGAATGCAAAAGTGAATCGAAGATCCACAGCTAGTTCTCGCTACGAACGCTACTCTGTCATCCTTGACACAATTGTCGCGAAGCATCCCGTCGAAATTGACTCGGTGAAGAGTTTGCATCCCTCAGAACAGCCTGCGTTTATTACGCGTACCATCAATCAATTGGTAACCGATGGTTGGTTGGTGCGTGAGGTTGAGCATGGAGCATATGTTTGGAACCAAAGCCGCGGCAACTTTGATTCTAAAAAATGGCTTGACCAAAAAATATTTGGGGTGCAAATCAAAGCAGCGCCGTTTCAAGATCGTCCTCGTGAGCGATTGTTAGAAATTGGCAAGGAGAATTTGACGATTGCGGAACTGGTTGCGATTCTGATCCGCAGTGGTAGACCGGGGGAGTCCGCGGTGATCGCGGGACAAAAAGTTGCGAAAGAATTTCAAGACAAGCTGGATCGCTTAGCGTCGGCTGGCCGTGGAGAACTAAAATCGATCAGTTCAGCAATCGAAAAAACGGCTTACTGTCAAATCATGGCTGGTATTGAATTGGGGCGGCGGATTGCCGCACTTTTCGAAACGAAAGACGTAACCAAGATAGCGGGTTCAGAAGACGCGATCCAATTTTGCCAACGTCGTTTTGCACGACTTGCAACCGACACGAAGCAAGAGGAGTTTCATATCGTGACGCTCGATACAAAGAATCAAGTTATCGATACGCATCGAATTACCGTCGGGACATTGGATGCTTCACTGGTGCATCCTCGAGAGGTTTTTCGTGCTGCGATTAAAGATGCGGCTTCGTCCATTATTCTCGTTCACAATCACCCTTCCGGGGATCCGACACCAAGCAGAGAAGATCATGCCGTGACAAGTCGCCTTTCTGAATGTGGAAAGACGTTGGGCATCGATGTACTCGATCACATCATCATAGGAAATCCTCGCTCCGTAAGCATTCACACCTGTTAATTGAGAAGCTGCCTATCGCATTGAAGTGCCCGCGGCCTCTTTCCTCCTATTTGTAGATGGCGATAAGGTGTCCTCGTCATGCGTGCAGAAAAACAATCCTTGTAAGATGTGCGGGCTTAATGCCTATGCGATTGACATGCTAGGGATACGGTTGAATGTGGCCGTTTATTCCTCGAAAAAAACCGTCGCATCAGAATTGTTTGTGTTTTGATGCAATGTACTTTTATGTTCGAATTAGCACTTGATCGTTTTTCGCTTCTTGCCAAGCTTCCCGGATTTCTCGATCTTCAGAATGTATTCCGATGCAAGTGGAACCTTGCAGGCTGTTTCGCCGACATCACAATTTACAACTCCGATTTTTTTCGCGGTTAATTTAGCTCGCTTGTTTAACGCTTTCACATACCCGCCGACCGAAATCACAAAGCCATTCATGGTGTACCGGACGCGGTTTTTGGCCTCGGTTATTTCCGATTCGATTTTATCGAGTAACGCTTCGACTTCAGCAAAATCGATGTCATCGTCATTTCGCGTGGCCAAGATACCAGAGTAGGTACACCAACCCGCAGCAGCAACGGTCTCCGTCTTGGACTTGATCCACTTCATCGCAATGTCCCTCGCCGAATCGTTTTCGCAGGTAACGCCGGGGACTGTATATTCCGCAATCATGGACCAGCTTGCGTCTTTTGCCCATTGATCAAGCTGCTTTTTGGACATTTGCGATCCGTCCGCAACCATTCCGGCCAAATACATTGCGTCGGAGTTTCCGCAATCATAAAGTTCGAGGGCCAATTCCTGGTTGCCTTTGATTTTTTTGGCGATGACTTTCATGTCGGCAACCTTTACGCCGAACATCGATTCTGGTGCACCATGTTTCGCGAAGATTTTACGTGTTTGTTCCGAGCCCTTCGTTTTTAGTTCCGAGAGTACGGCACTGACGGTTTCCATAATTACTTTCTAATAATTTGAGTTTTGTTTGACGGTATCATCCGCAGAAATGCTGGCAACAGTCCCTTTTCCAATTCGGCAGCCGAAGATCCGATTGCCATTTCCCTGCCCCTTCCACCTGATTCCCACTTCCATTTTTTGCGGATTTCGATCGTCCAAAACAGTGCAGTGATTGATGGATGTTTCGTTGCAATCTTCCGCCAGGATTCCAACGGGAGTTGGATCAAGTACTTGGCAACCGGTCACGTTCACGCGATGGCAACGAATCAGTTCCAGTAATGCGTCACGTTCGATCTGAACGGTATTGGAAACAGTGTGTTTGCCTGCTTCTGCATCCTCAATCAGCAAACCGGTGATGTTGCAGTTCTCGGTATCTTCGATTCGGATTCCGGTCGCCAATTCGTTCTTTCGATAATCCGGATTATGCCCCATGCAGTTTGAGCCAATTACGATGTTCCGTGACTTTTCAATCAGAATATTACGATGATGACCGCTGTAAATATAATTGCCGGTAATGGTCACGCCACGAACTGAACTTAAATGAATGTTGTTCTTTTGACTGCCGATCAGATTCCCGGAAATCGTCCACATTCCGGCTCGGTGATTGGCTGTTTCGCCCTCGGAAGCACCGATCATTCGAATATTCGCACCCTGTGAACTGTAGGTCGCCTGGATGGTGTTGCTGGAAATTGTTCCTTCACGCACGGTTCCTTTTTGGCCAACATCGATATAAATTTCGGCCGTCGGTTCGTCATCAAAGTTTGCGTGACTTCGATTGTTGTTGTACTCGATATCATTTCCAGTGATCTGCAAATTCCGAATTTCACTATTCTGGATGCGAATACCGCCTCGACGGCAGTAGCTGATATGGGAGTTCGAAATGATCGTTTGATGGAGGTTGACCTGATCAAGGAAGATACCAACTCCGGTATTGTGATAAAAGTTGCAGTGGTCGACGATCACATTTCGAGCTCGGTCGAAAATTCGAAGTGCATTTCTTACTTTTCGAATGAGAACACCGGATAAGGTTGGCTGCATCACACCGGATATTTCAATGCCGTCCGCCTGCGAGTTCATGCCTTCAATTTCGATATTGCTAATCATCGGATTGCGTTCACGCCGCCACTCCATTTCCTTAAAGCCAGCTGGATCCGCCGTCGACGCATGGGTGCCGATCAATCGAAACACTGGTCCGACGCCGGACATCAAGAGTTTGGCCGTTCCGCCGGAGCCATCAATCCCAATTCGTCCGGTCTTCTTCAGTTGGATTTCAATGGTTTTCGAAACCAAATAATTACCGCGATCGAATTCGATCAGTCCGTCGCCATCGTTGAACGCATGTTGTATCGCGTTGGTGTCGTCGGTGACGCCATCTCCGACCGCTCCAAAATCTTTGACGTTTGCCATACTTCTCCAATAATGTTTTTGTGCCTGCCTCGCCATTCGGCGAAACAAATCAAGTGCTTCGTTTGCGTGGAACTGACCTTGAAACGTCCGCCATAGCTCAAAATTCCACTGTCCGGCACTGGTAGTTTCGGCTGTGGATGCCACCGGCTTTCGCCGGCGGTTCTTTGATCATTCTTTCAAAACGCTGATCGAATTTGCGATATCAGTTTTTTGGCACGGGGATTTTCGCGTTAACGGATTTTAAATGGTTCATTAACTTTGCTTCTAAAGCTTCTGCTTTTTCGGGTTTTGTTTCAGAGAGGTCGTTTGTTTCACCGATGTCAGATTTTAAATTGAACAGCAATTTTTGGCCGTGGTACCATTTGATCAGCTTCCAGTCCCCATCACGAATGATGCTGTAAGGACCCGGTGGGTGTCGATAATGTGGAAAGTGCCAGTAAATGGCTTCACGACTCAGTTTTCCGCTGCCAGAAAGAATTGGCGTGAGACTCTCGCCATCAATGGCTCGGTCCGAGGGAAGGTCGACTTCTGCAACTTTCAAAATCGTGGGAAAGATATCGACGCTGGTGATTGGTGTGTCATTGGTTGAGTTCGGTTTCGTAACACCCGGCCATTTAACGATGTAGGGAACGCGGATACCGCCTTCAAATGCGTAGCCTTTGCCTGATCGAAGTGGAGCGTTATTCGTTGGCCCCAACAGGCCGCCATTGTCCGATGTGAAAATAATGAATGTGTTGTCAATCAACTTCAATTCATCCAGCGTTTTCTGAATTCGGCCGAACGCATCGTCGACGCTTTCGACCATCGCGGCGTACTTTGCGTTTTTCTGTTTGGGCGGCGAAGGCATTTTCGCGATCTTGTCCCTGTATTTTTGAGTGACATCCGGCTTGGCTTGAATTGGAGTATGGACCGCGTAATTGGATAGCTGCAGGAAAAACGGTTTGTCCTTATGGGTTCGAATAAAGTTGACGGCTTCATCCGCTTCACGATCACTCAGGTATTCGCCTTTGCTTCGCCCGGGTAAGCCAGGAATACCGGCCTTGAGCATCGGCTTTTTCGAGTTCGGTTGATTGAACGGATCAAAATAGCTGGGCGGTTGGCCATAATCGCAACCGCCATAATTGAAGTCAAATCCTTGTTGGTCCGGGTACCACTCGTCGGCCCCCAAATGCCACTTTCCGATGTAACAGGAAGTGTATCCAGCGGGCTTGAGCATTTCAGCGATCGTCAACTCACTACTTTCCATCCAGAGGGCATTGGGTGGACATAGAACTTTAACGCCATTCCATTTCTCTACAGGGAGGAGACAGGGATTCACTTTATCTGCCGGTATATTACCACCCTGAAATCGGGATCGAATCCAATCTGTAACAAAGAGACGTGCAGGATACCGCCCGGTTTGAACGGCTGCTCGAGTTGGTGAACAGACGGCGCAGGAGGCATAACCGTTGGTGAATCGCATCCCTTCGGCGGCAAGTTTATCGAGGTGAGGTGTTTCAAAAAGGTCGCTTCCTTGGCAACCAAGGTCCATCCAGCCAAGGTCATCGACCAAGATCAGGACGATATTCGGCGGTGTCTTTTTTGCGTTTGGTATTTCACCAGCTTTGGCTGACTGAAAATCAAATAGGGCAACGACAGCCAGGACAGTTGCAAATAGGAGCAGGTGTTTTATTCGATTCATCACGACATCTTTTTGAGACAGTTCCATAATTCCAATTCTCGTTTTTGGGTTCGAGAAAACGTTCGGCAATGACCAGTACTATAACTAAATCATATTCCCCTCGCCTACTTTGCCGTACTTGGTCATTGGTTTTTCATCACCATTAGCGTAACGCTTTTCTTCCCTTGCTCCGTTTCCTGTTCATCAACGCTCTCAAATCCAATGTTCTGATGGAAAGCGAATGATGCCGGGTTGGGCGGCCGGATATTAACCTCGCAGCACAGAATCGGCGTTTCTTTGCAGATCACTTGTAGTTGACGGTATAGTTCATGACCGATCCCTTTTCCTTGATGCGCTTCTGAAATCACAATTCGATCCACGTAGGCAAACGATTCGTAGTTGCGTCTAAAGTATTGGAAGTTCGGACTTTCATAGTCGGCGGTTTCGTCCAGGGCGATCATGAAGCCGACGACAGAATCAATTTGTTCAACTGAAGAAGTACCTTGATTCGCATCCGGGAATGACTTGTTGCATTCATCAATGGCAACATGAAAGACGACGCTCTGCTTTGCCAATTTCTCGAGTGTCGCCAGTTCAATCAAATTGACATGGGGAACCGCAGCTTTATTCAGCTCTAGGATTTGGGGGAAATGATTTTTGTTGGCGGGCAAGAGTCGCATGGCATCTCGTATTTTTGAAGGCTAGATTGTCTTGCCTTTACGTCACAGGCAAGTCGATCATGTTATTTCGAATCAAGTTGATAGATGGCGAGCAACGCACGATGGTCCGAAGCAACTGCCTCGCTGAGGACCTTCGTTTTGATACAAGTTAATTTAGAGGTCTTGGATGCGAATATAAAATCAATTTGCCGGTTTGGTTTTTTCACGGGGATTGTGGGGAGCATCGTGTCGTTTGACCGGACCCAACTTTTTTCCAACTCTATGATGGTGCGTCCAAACAATACGTCATTGAAATCGCCGGCGAGGATTGAAATCGGTGCGATGGTGTTTTCTAACTGACGGTTGACAGATTGCGAAGACGCAAATCGCTCTTCATCGTTGCGGCGATGGTCAAAGTGTGTCGATGAAAACTCAATGTCGTGCGCCAATCCAGCGATTTTTATTGTGCAATTCAGAATGCCACGCTGTTCACCTGAGTCGAAGTTCGGAAGCTTTGTGTTTTTGAATTTGACGATTTTGAATTTGGACAGAACGGCGTTTCCGTATTCGCCGCCTTGTAGTTTGATGTTACCGCCGAAGGCAAACTTCATCTCGCAGAGTTCGGCAAGCGTTCGCGCTTGATCGATGGAGTTCGAACGTTTGACGTTAACATCGACTTCTTGCAATGCCACCAAATCTGGACGCTCGGACAAAATAACTTTCGCGATCCGTTCTAAGTCCAACTTTCCATCAATCCCGGCACCGTGATGGATGTTATAGGAGAGAACTCGTATTTCCTGCGGACTGGAATTTTGAGTTAATTTTGGAACTCGTTGAGCTTGGCTTTGAGATGATGCGTCCTGAGCGATCGATATGCCAAACAGGCTCGATAGAACAACGATCATCGAAGTAAAAAAGAAATTGAATTGAATCGGACGAATGAACGTCGAATGCGTGTTAGAAGTTAAATGAAATATTTTGGATTCGATTATAAAACGCATGGTTTCGTTTTTGTTTTTAGAGAGGATTGATTTTATTTCGACTGGCAATTTGCAATCGCATCGGAACGAATTCGTCTTTTTAGTATTTACTTGCGTTCAATTTAGTGAATTGCAGGCATCGTTTGCGCGCAATTTAGGCACTGAATTTCGGTGAAATGAATTTACGGGATGAAATTGGCCCAGATGCCCTTTAAGGGGAGAACGGTACCCGCAGCTGTTTTGGCACGCTTTTCGCTTTCATTTCACTTTATCCTAATGGGATATGGGAGTGAGAAAGCCATTTGCGTGAGTGGCGGATGGAGCTTGAAAGAGTCTCGTTCGCTCTCTCGCTTATGGCTATTTTTTATGCGCGAATCCTGTCTGCTAAAAAGTAGGTCGCCGAAAGAGAGTTTACTGGGCGTTTGTTTACTGAACGAAACGCCGAAGTTTTATGCTCGTCGACCACGTATTTAATTTCTTCGAGAGGGACAGACGTTGTCTTTAAGTGCTATTTTCCAACGCAGTACAAATACTGATTACTTCGTAGGATGATTTTGGAGTCGACGACAATAGGGCTGGCATTGAATTGAGTTGAGTCGCCATCGAATCGATTTCTTGCAAGCTGCTTGAATTCAGGCTCAGCAGCAAGCACGAACGTTCCGCCACGCCGAGTGACAACATACAATTTACCATCCGCCAAAACCGTCGATGCATACGGTTGCCCACGAAAACGCTCTCGATACATAATTTCGCCGTCCTTCATTCGTACGCAGTAGGCGGTCGTGTTTCGATCGCTGACCCAGTAGAGATGTCCGTTAAAGGCGACAGGCGAAGAAACATTTGCGCCAGCCTTGGCTTCCCATTTTAGATGCGATTCTGAAACATCTCCGCGACCGCCCGTTTCGATCGCAAGGCAGCGGGATTCACGTCCACCGATCGCGTAAATGGTTCCGTCTTCAGAAATAATACTGGGACAAACATAATCCTTGATGCCGTCGCAGGTCCAAAGTGACTTTCCATTGGACGGATCGAATGCAAGAATTTCGTTTTTCACACTGACGACCAGCTCGAAATCCCCTTTCTTTGTTTTAACAAGATGCGGGGTATTCCAAGATGCTTTCATCCCGGATTGACGCCATGCTTCTTTGCCTGATTCCTTGTCAATTGCAACAAGCGATTGGCTTTCAACACTGGCGTTAACGATCACCAAGTTTTCAAAAAGAACAGGTGATGTTCCACAGCCCCATCCGTGCAGTCCATCACCAACCTTGGTATTCCAGATCTGATTTCCTTTCAGGTCGAACTTAAAGACGCCGGATTTTCCGAAGAAAACGAAAATCGATTTCCCGTCCGTTGCGGGCGTCGGGCCTGCATAACCATGATCACGGACTCGTTTTGATTCCGGCAATGATGGCGCGATATCCTTTTTCCATTTGATTTGGCCATCCGCTTTTTTTAGGCAAACCAAATGCAACATTAAGTTGTCGACCGACGCATCTGGATTCGCTTCACCGCAGCCCGAATAACAGGTCAGAAATATTTCGTCACCCAATGAAATTGGACTGGATGATCCGGCACCAGGCAATTTGGTTTTCCATGCCAGGTTTTGCGAATCGCTCCAGTCAGTAGGCAGATTTTTGCTGTCTGATTTACCAAGGCCACCTGGTCCACGAAACTGAGTCCAGTCCTCATTCGCCGTGGAAAGCGAGCATTGCGAAATTGAAGAAACGAATAGAACGAGAAACAAGGGTCTGATCATTTTTACTCTCAAAAGATTTGATTTGATTCGATTACGATATTGTTCCATGCGGATATTCGCGGCGAAAGCCAACTGCCATTTTAAAAAACGAGTTTTTGATATCAGGAAACGTCTAACGTGCCTTTAATCCTCGAGAGCGACTCGAAATCCGGTAAAGTCTCGTTTGTCGTTAGGAGGAGCGGAATCCCTCGATGCGGCCCGCCCCTTGAAAGAACGTTGGTAATAACTGCCACCTCGCAGGATGCGATTCGTTCCATCCGCATTGTTGTTGAGTGGGTCAATTTTCGGCGAATTGCCGTAGTATTCGCGAGTGTAAACATCTTGGCACCACTCACGAACGTTGCCGTGCATATCATAAAGGCCCCACGCATTCGGTTTCTTCAAACCGACAGGATGAGCGAATCGTTCACCTTTGGCATCCCACGCGTTTTCTCGTGACCATCCGTAATCGGAAAACGATGCGTTGGATCGGCCGAAATGGTAACGGTCCTGCGTTCCTGCCCTGCAAGCGTACTCCCATTCAGCTTCTGTCGGTAGACGGTATTTTTTACGTTCTTTTTTGGATAATCGTTTGCAAAACTCAACGGCCTCCAACCAGCTGACCATTGACGTTGCAACTCGATCGCCCGACCGAGTATTAACGAATCCTTTCCAGGGTGTCGTACCCATCACTTGAAACCACTCCTTTTGAGTAACCTCAAATTTACCAATGTAAAACGGGCGACTGATAAGCACCTCATGTTGTGGGCCTTCGTGGCGATACTCCCAAGCATGTCCGCCGAACTCCTTAATATTAAAACTCGTTTCCCCTAGCAAAAACTTTCCCGATTCGATTCGCACAAACTCCATTCCAATTGTGGGGCTGACCCAGTTTTTGGGGCGATCGGGACCTGCGACGGCTAACGCACGCGTTTCTCTTGCTTCGTCAATCCGTTTTGCCAATTTGGTCGACGTCAATCCGGTGACATTGGGTAAAGCGAGTCGATAGTAAAGGTCTGCGCGAGAAGTAATAGCATTCTGAAACGCTTTCAGTTCTGTTTTGTCTCTGAGTTCCCACCAAGAGTCTCCGACTTCAACATATGACTCGACGGTGCTTCGCAAGTCCATCTCAGCAACCTGCGACAATTTTTCACTTGAAGATGTTTTTAGGAACGGAAGTCCATAGTCCCAGTCTTCCAATGAAAAGCAGTAATAAGTCCCGACGGCTAAGTTCTTATCCGGTTGGTTGGGGTCTGCCTTGAGCTCTTGCAAATAACGCTTAACAATGATTTCGTCTTCGGCAAGTTTGTTCATCAAAGCCGCCGTCTTTGACATTTGAATACCCGAGTCGCGATCTCCAGAACCGACCATCAGCCTACGTGAGACCTCCGCGAATCGTCCAGCAAGTTCCCATCTTTTCTGCTTTGACGCCGATTTAACGTAGGGTTGAATTGTTGCACTGAGGCGACCGAAAGAGGCTTTTCGATCCACGGTATTTCGCATGATGGTTGGCAGCTGATCTAGCCAATACTCAAACAATTCATATCGCATCTCCAACGCATCGATCGCAAATTGCTTTTCAAACTCATCAACGATTTTTAAGGTGTCGTCCGCGTAGCAGGATTGTTTTCCGATCGAAATTGAAACGTCGTATATCGCGTACAGCATTGGTGCCTCATCCTCAATTTCCGCGAGCTTGTGAATGCCCTCCGATACTTTTTTGAGGGCCTGAAGTTTCTCCAGAGCTAATTTCGATTTCGCCGATTCAAATTCTGATTTGAAGACTTCTGCGATCTCTTGCTTAGCCGAAGCAACGAGGCTTGAGGGTGGAATCGGAAGCGGCTTAGGATTCGGAGTTCCGCCTATAATGGGCTGTGGAGGCGTTTTTGGGGGAGCATTTTCAACCGCATCTTTTTTGGATTCCGCAGTTTTGCTTTTCTGCTGATCGGGCTTTTTGGCTTTCGTTTCCGAATTTGCGTCTGTGCTTTTGGAGTCTGCTGTTGCCGCTGCGTGGCTCGCTTCTTTTTCGGTTTTTTTTGGCGTTTTGCCCAAGTCTGATTTTGTTTGATCAGGTTGAGTGGTCTGCCCCTTGTTCATTGCTGCGTCCAATTTTTCGTCGACCAGTTCGGGTGTTTCTCGGACGTTGTCCGCAACGCGGTCTGTGCGACGAAAAATATTAAGTGGGTCAAAACCGGAAATTATCCAAACCATAAATAGCCCGATTGGAATCGCCGTTGCGGCCCCCATCACGATACCTGCAATTGTCAACACGGTGGCATATGCGTTTTGGCGGGATTTTTTTCGATTCTGCGACGCGAAAGGACCTTTGCCGGATGATTCACCCTCGAAATACGTGTCACCCGTTTGCTCCTGATCGGATGGGGGATTTTGCGTCGACGCGTTCGCTTGATCAGAATTGGCGACGATCGGAATTGGCGACGATCAGCGTGCTGGATTGATTTTTCGATTGGCCAGCCTGTCGTCGCAGTTCCTTGTCAAACTTCTTCCTGCGTTTGGAATCAGATAGAACTGAATACGCGTTGTTCACCAGTTTCGTCTGTTCATTCGCGTCTTCGTCGCCCTGATTAATATCCGGATGATACTTCTTCAGGAGTCGCTTCCAAGCGGCGGTGATTTGAACAAAATCAGAATCTGGCGACACCCCCAATATTTCGTAATGGTTGATTGACATTTTTGGGATTTTTGAAAAGACGCTTCGACCTTACAGAAACCAAATTTTGATACGCGTTATCTTGGAAATAAAGAGCGACGCGGTCGGTCCTGCAAACACTACGGAGGGCGTTAGGGTGATTACCGGATTTGCCCACCCGAAATAGTTCTCGTCCAACGCGAAGCCGATTTCAGTATTCATGTTGGGGCACAACGTACATTGCATGATTTGCTAAGGAACATTGAATTGTTCAAGGCAATTGCAAAATCAAACCGCTTGATCCCAAATCGCTACTTCTTCGTTTGCTCTTCAATCATCCAGTTGACACCGTCGATTAGCAATCGCTGGAAACCCTCCGAACGAAGGTCCGCGTCTCCATGCCCGATTGTCAATCCAATCACTCTTGATTTGCCTTGAGGTGAAACCCACATGATGACAGAACTGGATTCCATTTTTTTGGTCGTTCCGTCTTTTTGCTTCCGCTCCCATTTCTGAGTTCCGCGAAGCAATGGGACAGTATCGGGTGTCACATAAGCGTTGTTATAAAGTTCGGTCGGCGGCGTGATGTATCCATCGACAACGCCTTTGGTTGCAGGATGATCAATCATGACTTTGGTTTCGATTGGGAAATTGGGGCCATGACCTGTTGAGGCGACTCCGGTGAAATTTCCCCAATTCGGAAATGGACGATCTGGATGCTTTTTTTTCCATTCGTCCATCAACTTTTTTTGTTTGTCCTTGTATTTAAACGTTGACCAAAATGTGTGCATCGAACAGTGAATCAAAAACGCCGGCACGCCAAGTTCTCTGGTTTGATTGATCATGTTTGAGGTCGCATCGAGGTCGGTCACATGAGCAAGGCAAACGTTGTAAACAATCGCGTCAAAACCTTTTGCGTAATTCTTTTCTTTAAGCCGTTCAAGCAATGGTTTCTGCGCCGAAATCTCGGCCATGACTCTTTCGTACCGCGCAATCGACTCCTTGGTCGTTCCTCGAACGACTGGCTTCTGGTTGTTCGAGGCAACTCCCTTCTGGTTCAGGGTTTTATAGCTTCCGATAATGACAGTGACATCCCACCCTGCTCTTTTTGCTGTCTCTTGAAAAATTTCCCGCTGAGTCACATAGTCGTGATAGGTGCCGGGAAGGCTGGTCACGTATAGAATCCGTGGTGCTTTGGGCTCTTCAGCAAACGAATACGTTGTGAGTAAAAAGGAGAATAGAAAAAAGCCAATCAGTTTAGTCATGGTGAACTTCAGGATCTGGAAAGTAATTGCGTTAATGTCTTAAAGGTAACGATTTTGTTCTGCGTTTGCCATTAGAAAGCAATTACTTCAGTTATACCGCTCGGTTTCTTGGGTTTGGCAGCACCGCTAAAGCCGTCCCTTGTATCGCAGAAACAAGGATGAGCTGATGGAAAACTCTTACTATCGTTTTGCAATCGTGAAGGTTGGCAACGAAAGTTATGAACCGGACGAACAGAGCACACAAGATTCGGAACACCAGACTGAGAAATTCGCCAAACCAACGTGACTGCACTCGGTTATGGCCGTCCTGTCTCCTCTACATAATACGTGTCGTAGCAATAAAAACGTGACATCAATTCGGCTTTGTAGGAGTGTCCTTGAAAGAATGAGACGCATCTATGTCTTAGACAACCAACACAGATTTTTTGTCAACGGTTCTTTGCGAATTCTTATTTGTTTCTGAAAGTCGAAACGTTTTTTCAAAAAAGCCTGGATTTTTGAATGATGCCATATGACTCGAGCGGATGGATTGCCTTGACTGAGCTGTCCAAGTCGTTGGGATTTCTATGAAAATTGGCTCAATTTTTGTTTGCTTCTGAGCAAACTTGATTTCAAGTACTAGGTTTGAACATAATAGTGGAGTAAAAACTCATCTCACTTGGTATTTCCGTCTATGTCGATAACCGATAACACGTTTGTTAATTACGATCGTTTACGGTACCTAGCTCATTCGATCATTCGATTTGAAAACCAGAGCACGCTCACCGCCACTGGGCTAGTCCACGAGCTTTTTCTAAAGTTTCGTGCTCAGAGAAGTAATCGAGGAGAAAACCTCGAATCATTCCCTTCTCATTTTGCAGCGAGAATGATGAAGCAAATCCTGATTGATCGGGCGAGATCCCGCCTGTCCCGAAAAAAACTTGAAGAGGCTCGAAATAACAATGCTGTTGCCACGGAAAAAAACAGGTTGAAGAGCATGAGAAGAATCGTTGAATTTGACGAACTGTTGGAACAGCTATCCAATGAACTACCAATCAATGCGGAGTTGGTACGACTTCATGTTTTATCAGAATACTCGATTGATGAGTCTGCAAAAATACTCGGCATCTCTCGCGCAACGGCATACAGAAAATGGCAATTTTCAAAGGGGTGGATGCAAAGTCGGATGGCCTGAGCACGATGTTGTTTCCTACTCCATAGGCGGCGTCCATAATATTGAAATTGGTCGAGACATATTCGTCTTTGGTTCCGCATATACGTTAAAGGAAGTTACGTCTATGTCCACTGGAACAGCTGATTAATGATGGCCAGATCTCACCTTGAAAAACTTGAACAGGTCTTTCTGGAGGTGTCTGAATTAGGGTCTTCGATTGAACGAGAACAATTCCTGAACCGCTTGGCATTGGAGGAACCAAGGCTTTTTGAAGAATTGCATCCAATTCTGGAGAGCCATGGGAGTCAATTGAATCTCTCCGGTGAGAGCTTGTTCCAAATGACCGAAACCGGGTACACCGCTGTTCAGCAACACGATGCATACTTGCAATTGGTCAATTTTCTGAAAACGGTACGGCCAAGTCGTGATCCAAAGTGTTTAGGTGAAGTCGAGGGTTTTTCACTGCAAAGCTTGGTTGGGATAGGGGCGTTGGGATTTGTATTCAAGGCTTGGGATCCATTTCTGAAGAGATCGGTCGCAATCAAGGTTCTGACGCCGTCGATTGCCCACGAACAGAAGAAAAAAGAAGTCTTTGTTGAAGAAGCCCGATTGGCCAGTTCGATTAGAAGCCAAAATGTTGCTACGATTTTCTACGTCTATTTTTCGACTGACCATGATCTCGCTTTTTTTGTCATGGAATGGATTGAGGGTTTCACCCTCCAGCAATGGCTCTGCCAAAAAGATCATCCTTCATATGTAGAGCGGTCAAAAGACTACCTCAGTCAGATCACGAAAGCTGTTTCGGTAATACACGAAAAAGGCGTCATTCACCGCGACCTCAAACCCTCGAATATTCTGATTGAAGAGAAGACGAACCGTCTGGTCGTTGTCGATTTTGGACTTGCCTTTGAGGAGGGACTCACCAATCGCTCCATCCCTCCAGCGGGCACGCCTCTGTACATGTCGCCTGAACAACTGCTGGGCAAAGAGCTCACCAGTGCAAGTGATCTGTTCTCTTTAGCCGAGATCACGTGCCAGATGTTCTTTGATTTTCACCCCCATCAGCAGGGAAATCTGGAAAATCTAACGGAGCACGTTCTTAATGAACCGCCAATGTTGCCCTCGGAGAAAATAGGGAAATCGGAGACAAAAAAGGTCCTAGTAAAGGCTATGCAGAAAAATCCTGCGCGAAGATACAAAACTGCAACGGATTTTTACCGTCAATTTTTGATTGCATTCGAGGAAAGACGTTCGTCTAACGTAGTCGCGAATCGATCGACAGGTTTTGTCTTAAAACTCGTTGGGAGTCTGGTCATTGTTGCGATGATCTTCGTTTTGTTCACATTCCTGCGTTTGGACCAAAACAAGAAAGTTCTCAATCGCTCAACTTCGGTTGGTGATATTCGATCTGGAAAATGGATCAATGACGATACCTTTGAGAATTTCGCTGGGCAGAAATTTCGGCGAATTGTTTTCGATGGCACACAGGTTAAAGAATGGCCTCCCGATAAAAATCATCCTGAAATTTTCTCCGAACTCGGTTGGCGAAACATGGATGTCAACCTCTTGTGCGGCGAGTCTTTGGTCACCGTTGACCAGTACCAATCCGTTGTGGGCGGTCATGAAAGTCAATCGCGAAATGTAATGACCGGGGGTTATGCAATTTCC
>CAJQQR010000005.1 GCA_905480545.1 uncultured Pirellulaceae bacterium | reverse complement strand
ACTTGTTTATCACCGGTATGCAGACCGGATAAGTGAGTTTTTTTTCGGATAGTACCCTGTGAACAGGGTTAAGCAGAATCATCAGCAATTTCTAGCTCGCTGCGAACGAGCACCGAAATGGCGTATCGGTTCAGCAACTTTAACCAAACCCATTCACGCAGATCAACTTGAGTTCCTATAATTGGGTTAGCACGCGGCCCACCGTCAGTTTTTTGGCCATCCACTCGCGACTTCAATCACATCGGAAACCCATGTCGGATCTTGTTGTCAGTCATTTAAAAAAAACGTTTCATAGCTACAGTGGCGATCTAGAAGTCCTCAAAGGTATTTCGTTCACGCTTGATCGAGGCGAAAACGCTGCCATTCTCGGGCCCAGCGGATCGGGTAAAAGTACGCTCCTTCACATCATTGGGACACTTGACCAACCGACCGACGGAACTGTCGAGATCGAAGGGCAGAATCCGTTTGGCCTTGATGAAAAGCATCTTGCTCAATTTCGCAACCAGAACATCGGCTTCGTCTTTCAAGAACATCATTTGCTGCCGCAGCTTTCAGTCCTCGAAAACGTTTTGCTTCCGACGATTGCCCATGGCAAAAGCTCCGAAAATGAAATCGAACGCGCGCGATCATTGATCGATCAAATTGGCTTAGGCGATCGGATCACGCATCGACCTGGTGAACTTTCAGGAGGAGAGCGACAACGGGTTGCGATCGCGCGAGCCATGATTTTTCAACCATCGGTAATTTTGGCGGACGAACCGACCGGCAGCCTTGATCAAAAAAACTCTCACTTGGTCGGCGAAATGTTGATCGAAATGCAACGCGCTGAGAACGCAATGCTCATTGCCGTGACCCACAGTGCCGACCTCGCAAAGATGTTTTCGCGACAATTGAATTTCCTTGACGGCCAAATCACCGAAGGGAAAACCGTCAACCAACTCAGTTCCGGTCCGAACGCGGCATCAGCAACTGAAGGAGCGATCGAATGAATCAACTTCGATACGTAACACGCAGTCTGTTTTTCTTTTGGCGAGTCAATCTTGCGGTTGGCCTCGGTGTAATTGCCGCAACCGCTGTTTTGACAGGTGCGTTGTTGATCGGTGACAGCATGCGTGGAAGTCTTAAAAAGATTTCGATGGATGGACTGGGCAAGATCGACGAGATTTTGATCACCGATCGATTTTTCCGCGAAGATCTGGCCACTGAACTTTCGCAAGGCTCCGAATTCAAATCGAAATTTCCGTTGACGCAGCCGATTGTGCTTTTTCCCAATGCTTCAGCAACTTTCAAAATCTCTGAAGATGAAAAAAATGTTGCCAACAAAGTTACATTGATCGGCTGCAAGAATACGTTTTGGAAATTCGCATCGGAAGAAGCCCAACCAAAAGAAATTAATCCGACCAGCAAAGGGGGAACGGTTGATTTTGAATCTTTCGATCCGTCGGCAACAACCGTTCCAATCGTGCTCAATCAGCCGCTTGCCGATGATCTTGGAATTTCAATCGAAAAAATCAAATCCGAAGATGGCGTCATTTTGACGGTGCAAATTCCGAAGCCACAATTGATCAATGCAGACAATCCGATAGGCAAAAAAGATGATCTTTACGAAACGATAGCTCGATTGAAAGTTGCGAGCATTATCCCAGCAAAAAGCATTGGGCGTTTCACGTTGCATCCGACCCAATTGTTGCCTCGAATTCTTTTCTTACCCATTGGCACCGTGCAGGAAGCCTTACAAAAAGAAGGCTTCGCCAACGCAATAATCGTCTCAGCGAAGGATTCGACAAATGGAACGACGTTGGCTCAGAGCGAATTCCTGCAATCGAAACTTCAACCCACGGCAGAAGACCTTGGCTTAATTTTTAAAGAAGTAGAGCAGTCCTACAAGGACTCTAGTGGCAATGAGGAAACCGTCTTTCAATACACCAGCCTTTCGTCAGATCAACTTTTGTTTACCGATTCCGTTTCGGCGATTGCTGAAAAAGCATTCGCCGACTACCGGCCGCAGCCCTTGCTGACTTATCTTGCCAATGGAATTTCAATTGATGGAAGTGATTCGGAGACGATTCCGTTTTCGATGGTCACAGGTGCGAATTGGACTGAAGATTTTCGGTTGACCTCTTCGATCACCAATGAACCGATACGCGATCTGGAGGACGACGAGATCGTAATCAATTCATGGTCGGCTGACGATTTTTTAACGCGCAAACATGAACCGTGGAGCGACGAACAATCACGGATTAATTCTTACAAGTCCTTAATTGGAAAAGAATTGGTCGTTTCCTATTTTGAACCGGAAGCATCGCACGGAAAACTGATTCCACGCGAATCAAAGTTCAAATTGGTGGATATCGCTGAAATCACAACGCCAAAAACCCCCTTTAATCGTCGCCGGATCGCCACGTTTGACCAGTCACCGACACTGGCGAACGACCCAGATTTAACGCCATTCGTCCCTGGCTTGACCGACCAAAATTCGGTCAGCAAATGGGACTTACCCTTCAAAACCAATGTTGGCCCACGAGGTGATGATTATTGGCAATTCTATCGCACAACACCCAAGGCTTTTATCAATTTGAAAATCGGTCAGGAACTTTGGCAAAGCCGGTTTGGAAAAGTGACTTCGTATCGGATCAATTCAACGAATCAGGGGAATGGAAGTCTTGCAGATAAGTTTGTTGCTGCAGCGAGTGAAAGCGGCGAAACGCTGGGGTTTCAATTCACACCGATCAAACGCCGTAATTTGGAAGCGTCTTCTGGCTCGACACCGTTCGATGTCCTGTTTCTTGCACTCAGCTTTTTCATTATCGCATCGGCACTCATTCTGATTGCTTTGCTTTTTCGCCTGGGTGTCGAACAGAAGTCATCACAACTTGGTTTGTTGGCATCCGTCGGATTGAACCGAAGTCAAGTTTCTTTCGTGCTCTTGATCGAAGGCACCATCGTTTCCATTCTGGGTGCAGCAATGGGGACTTTCGTTGGCATCGGGTATGCGCAACTGATGGTGTACGGACTCACGACGTGGTGGGTCGGCGCGGTAATGACCTCTTTCATGGAATACCATTGGACCGTTCGGTCTCTGGCAATCGGATTTTTTGTCGGCGTATTAGTATCACAGGCAACGATTTGGTTCACGGTTCGCCGTTTGGGCAACTTATCAATTCGCGACTTATTATCCGGAAAGTCGGAAGCGCCGACCGTTAAATCGGAAAATCCGAGGCGTTGGATATCGATCACGATTGTTTCATGTTTCTTCGTCGCAATTGCACTATCGATAGTCGCTGCAACCTCGCTGGGTGGCGAAGCGCAGGCGGGTGCTTTCATGGGCGGTGGATTCTTGATGCTGACCGCATTACTCCTCAAGACCTGGAAGACTTTCAAGAAGCCGCGTGAACAGTTTGCTGGTTTATCCGGCAATCAATTGGCACTCCAGAATGCCGGACGGAATCCATTGCGAAGCACGCTAACAATCGGCTTGGTGGCTTCGGCAACGTTTTTGATTGTGGCCGTCAGTGCATTCCACTTATCACCATCCGAAAAAGGGACGGGAGGATTTGCCTATATCGCGGAAAGCAGTCGTCCGATCATTGGAGATTTTAACGATGAGCAAACCAAGCGAGACTTGCTTGGTGAAAATTACGAAGATTTAAAAGATGTTGACGTTTTTTCGATTCGTTATCTACCAGGGGACGAAGCGGGTTGCAATAATCCGTTTCAGGCCCAGCGGCCCAAGGTCCTTGGCGTCACCGATGCGTTCATTGAACGGTTTGATGACAAGGATGCAATCTCATTTGAGTGGGGTGGCTCGACGGCAAATTCAAAAACCGAAAAACAAAATCCATGGGAGCTGCTGAAAACGCAAACCGATGACGGCACCATTCCGGTTGTGATTGATAAGAACACCGCGATGTACAGCTTAAAAATTTGGAAAAATAATCCATGGGGATTCTTAAAAACGAACGGCGTCGGCGGGACTTATGACGTTGAATTCGATGGTGGTCAGAAAGTTACGTTTCGAATTGTGGGCTTGGTATCTAACAGCATATTGCAAGGAAGCTTAATCATTGATGAAGACAACTTTGTGAAACTGTTCCCCAACATCAGTGGATATCGCACATTTTTACTTTCGGAGAAATACGAAAGTTCGAAAACCGAATCAGCGGCAAAGATTTCCAAGTTCGAGA
>CAJQQR010000004.1 GCA_905480545.1 uncultured Pirellulaceae bacterium | reverse complement strand
TGTCGCTGCCAAAACACTCAGTCCCGCCAGATTCCATTTGACCTCAGGATAGGTTTGTTGAACGGTTCGCATGGATGATTGGATTCGTTTTACAATCGGAGCGATTCGCGCCGAGCCAATGTCGGGTAGCTGGACTCTGATATTGATCCTCGCAGGGCGTTTCAACATGAATTTGGAACGGACTTCAGAAGGCAGGTATTGGAACTCGCTGAATTGAGATCTTGGACCTTGCTCGGCGTTTGGCATCGACTGCAGAAGATTGAATAGCGAAAACGGTTTGGAAATCACATCAATTGATTCAAGTTTCTGATGTGTTAATTCCAAAATCCTTGAGAGGGTCTCAAGTTTGGTATTGCCCGGTAGCTGAATGACAATATGGAGTGGCGATGAGCCGCCAAATTGCTCGTCAATTTTTTGCAGAGTTCGAACGGCGTTGTTTTTATTCGGCAAGTTTTCGGTAAAACGATAATCTGGTGCGTTGCGAAAGGCGACAAAAGCAAACACCACGAGGCCGGCAAACGCAACCATTGTCCAAAGGTGTTCACGCCAAGCTGGAGTTGGAAAATAGGCGGAAGACGTTGTGTCCCGTCGGATATGGATCGGTACCACGTCAGCATTGTTAACGACTTGTGTTTTGGTCACGAAAGAGGTCTCTACTGAAGGCTTCGCATTTCTGAGGCAATAGCGGCCAATGGGTGAGGCGATTAGACAGCCAGTACCCAGCAACACAACCAGAAACATCAGGGTCGATCCGCCAACGGCAACCAGTGCAAATTCTTGTAGGGCTTTGTCTTCGGCAAACCATAGCGATCCAAATCCAATTGCTGTGGTTAACGCAGCAAGTGAGCATGGAAGAAAAAGTTGTCGCAACGTTTCCAGAACGGCACGATGTTGCGGCGTGCCGCATCCTAGCTTTTGTCCAAAAACAAAAAGGATGTGAACGGCCTCTGCAAAACCAATCACCAGTACAAGCGGGGTGACGACGTTGTTCACAATATTAAGTGGCATGCCCAGCCAGCCAAGAGACCCCATCGTCCAGCTCAAGCCAATCGATGGAATCACGGCAACCACGAACATGGGAGCGATTTTACGGAACAGACAGCCGCCAACAATGGTCGCAAGGAGTAAGCCTAGGATTGTGAATTTGATCTGATCACGTTGAAGGGATCGCGTGACTTCATATCGAAGGATTGGCAAACCCGTTAGCCCGAAATCTTGGTCTGCCTCGGATGGGTTGGCATTTGCCTTGGGGCTTTTCGAGCGTGTCTCGTGAGAAGGAGTTGTCGTAGTCCGATGATTTGCTGAGGCTGCCTTCCAATTGGATTCCACGATCTTTTTGACGGCTTCAATTGCCGAGCCAATGTTTTCACGGGGGACCGAATCAGAAAATCGGAACGCAATCAGGGTATGAGAATAGTCTGTCGAATAAAGAAAACCAGGACCGAGCGGATGTCGACGCAGTTGCGAACCAGCAGTCAGCCAGTCGCTTTCGGAATCGCTGCTGCTCCGCGGCACAACATCGAAAAATAAGCGAAAGACTCGCCGTGGTTGATGCAGTAAGCATAGGGAGCTGACTGATTGTCGGTCAACGATTTCGGAATTCACCAGTGCGTCATCTAATCTCCGGATCGCTTTGAGTGAATTCACCGACAGGACATCATCGGCCGAGAGCAGGATTAGGCATTGGTCGTCATTAACACCAAATTCACGGGAGATGGCTTTGAAATGAAGGTACTCTTCGGAGTCACCTTGAAACAGGTTTTCGAGGTCATCATCAAATCGAAGGTATGGCAGCCCCAGACAGGTGATCAACGTTACAATGACAAGTGCGAAACTGATCGTCCAATGAATCGCTCGGAACCAGTTTGAAGGTTGCGACAATGCCAATGATCCATAAAAGAGTATTTAATCGCGAATTCTTTGACGTCAAAAATTTGCCTGATGAATCACGGAGTTCAAGGCAGCACAAATCTCGCTCGATTCGGTTACAAGATCCAGCCACCGCCCAAGACTCGATCTTCGTCGTAGCAAACGACGGCTTGTCCGGGTGCGACACCATTGATCTTTTCGTCAAACGTAATTTTCAACCGTCCGTCATCCTGTAATTCGGCGAAAGCCGGTTGTGCTGCCGAATTATATCGAATTTTTGCATCGCATTTGAAACTGGATTTGGGTTCATTCACTAACCAATTCAGACGGTCAGCAAACAGTTCCGTCCGGCCCAATGCCTCTTTAGTTCCTACGACGACTTCATTTGTTTCCGGGCGGATTTCGACGACAAAATACGGTTCGGTTAAACCGCCGATTCCCATGCCTTTCCGCTGGCCAATCGTAAAACGTTCGATTCCAGGGTGGTCCGCAAGAACTTTTCCCTCGGTCGAAACAATCTTTCCCGCTTTTGAATCATCACCGCGACGTTCTCGCACGAACTGATCATGTTTTCCTGAAGTAACAAAACAGATCTCCTGGCTATCTTTTTTCTCCGCAACCTTCAATCCGAGTGTTCCTGCGATATCTCGAATTTCAGGTTTTTCAAAGCCTCCAACGGGAAGCAGCATTCGTTTCAGGTACGCCTTCTTTACCCCAAAAAGAACGTATGACTGGTCCTTGTTTTTGTCGACGCCCATCTTGAGCGCTGGATATTCTTCATCGCCATTTGATTCAAGTCGTGCGTAGTGACCTGTGGCCACGAACTCCGCCTCAATGCTGTTTGCGTAGTCGAACAACTTTCCGAATTTCAATTTGTTGTTGCACATAACGCACGGATTTGGCGTACGACCGTGCGTATATTCATCGACGAAGTAATCGATGATGCCGCGGAATTCTTCTTCAAGATTGAGTGCATAAAATGGAATATTTAATCGGTCGGCTACTTTTCGAGCATCCTCAGCATCCGATGCACTGCAGCAACCTTGTTTGTGATCTTTACGTTGTTCAAAAATCGGCAGCAGTGGCGAAGATTCTTTGCTTCCATCGACCGCGCATGCTTCCACCGCCTGCTCGCCGTGTCGCATAAATGCGCCGATGACTTCATGTCCCTGTTCGATAAGCAAATGGGCTGCGGTACTGCTATCGACACCACCAGACATTGCTAAAAGTACGCGTGCCACACTAGGCCTCATTGAAATAATTACTGAAGCTTCTATTCTTTCAGAAAGCGACGTTCATTGCGAGGCGAAGCGGGTTGGTTGCGACGGATGATTTTGGAATTGATCCCACTTTGGTACCAAAGATTCAATCGATTTTAGCTTTCGAGGTGACTTGGTTATTCACGGGAGTATCGAAGCCTGGATTTTGGATGGGGAAAGTCGCTCCGTTCAAGCTGCCTAAACGGACAGCCTACCACTGATTTACAACCTTTTTGGGTCAACATTGTTCATGATTCTGATAATTTCCTCCAGCCTTAATCCTCAAAGCCGCAGTCTTTTGTTGGCAAAAAATGTCTTGTTACAGTTGCAGGGCATTGATGTTGAATGCGAATTGGTTGACCTTGCCGAAGAGAACTTGCCTCGTTGCAATGCGGGGAGTTGCTACGGAGAACCGGCGGTCGTTTCGATTGCGGAAAAGATCAAGTCGGCATCGGGAGTGATTCTTGCGACGCCGGTTTACAACTACAGCATTTGCTCCGAAGCAAAAAACTTAGTCGAACTCACTGGTCAGGCGTGGAAAGAAACGGTTGCGGGGTTTCTGTGTGCGGCGGGAGGCCAAGGCAGTTATATGGCAATAATGCATTTGGCCAATTCGTTGATGCTCGACTTCCGTACATTTGTGTTGCCACGTTTCGTTTACGCGACGGGAGAATCGTTTGCAGGGTCGGAAATTACGGATAATGATCTTCTCGACCGTATCGGGCAATTCGCAAATGAAATGAATCGTGTGAGCAAAGCACTGATTGGATAATATTCGATTTGGAATTGGAGGTCCAATGAAGGGCTGAATTGCTGTTGCCTACTTTGACTTCATCATTGTATTTTTCGCGATATGTTGAATTGGGTCGCGGCAGCTTGGAGAGCCTAGCAATTGTAATTCAATCAAAAATCGCTAATTCGATTGGTTTTGCACGTAACTACATGTTTTTTTTGCCTATTTTCTTTTCGGGTGATAGCGTTCGTTCGCAAGCGACGTTCACAATTGCTCGGAAGTGGTTACGATAATTGCAAGGGAAAAACGTCATGTCTGTAGCGGCCGAACCGATTAACGAAAAAGCTGAACGAAACGAACAACTTGCACTTGCGGTCAGCGATGCGCGAAAGTCCTATTTAGGAAAAAAAGCCTTAAACGGCGTGTCGCTCCAGTTGCGTGCGGGAGAGCATTTGGCGCTTCTGGGTCCCAATGGCGCGGGGAAGACCACGTTGCTTCGCTGCATCTCAGGCCGTGTGAAACCGGAATCAGGCCGTTTTGAATTATTGGGCAAGAGGCTGACGGACAATAACCGTCACTCACTGGGTATTGTGCCGCAGGAAATTGCGCTCTATCCAAAGCTAACGGCCCGCGAGAATTTAGAAGTATTTGGGCGATTATACGGTGTACCGCAACCCAAGATTCGTGAGCGTGTTCGTTGGGCTTTGCAGTGGACGGATCTTAATGATCGTGCCAATGATCTGAGTAACACTTTTTCTGGTGGAATGAAACGTCGCTTGAATATTGCAGCAGGCATTCTGCATCGACCGGCTGTCATTCTATTGGATGAACCAACCGTCGGCGTTGACCCGCAGAGTCGAGAACGCATTTTTGAGATGCTTGAGGAACTTCGTTGCGACGGTGCCTCGCTTCTCTTGACGACTCATCAGTTGGAGGATGCGGAAGCCCATTGCGACCGGATTGTCATCATTGATCACGGTTCTGTGGTCGCGAACGGAACTCGAAACGATTTAATTGAAAGCACGATTGGGTCCAAACGTCAAATGTCCGTTCGTGTTGACCGCGTACCTACTGCTCCAATCCCGGGTTTTACGCTCAATGATAATTCTATGCGGCTAGAAACGGTTCTGGATGATGTGGCAAAAGACATGCCGCCGTTATTGAATTTGTTGGCGTCGTCGGGATATGTGGTCGAGGACGTCGACATTCGCGCGCCCAGCCTGCAAAACGTTTTCCTGAAACTAACGGGGCGAGAACTTCGAGAATGATCAGCACGATCGTACGAATCGGATACTTGAACCTGAAGAACGGCGATTCTGAAATCGTAATCACGCTTGCGGTGCCGCTCGTCTTTTTTAGTATCTTTGCATTGATTTTTGACAACGGCATCGGCGGCGGAGCAACCGGTAAAGTAAAAGTGGTTTTGGTTGATGAAGACGACAGCAAAGCAAGCCGGAAATTAATTGCTGCGATTGGCAAAGATAGTGCATTGAGGGTGATGAAGGGGGAGAAGAAAGCGGATAACGCAGATTCGGTTCGGTTGGTTGACTATGGATTGGCGAATCAGGATGTTGGAAATGGACTGGTAAAGGCCGCGATCGTGATCCCGAAAGGTTGGGACGAGAGTCATGCTGGCGAATCGCAGCGATCATTGGCCGTTCAGATTTTGTCCGACACGTTTGATCCGGTCGCCAAGCAGATTGTGTTTTCCGTTGTGAAAAATCATAGCATTCAATCCGCCGTTGCGAGGAAGAGTCGACTTTCTGTTCCACCAGCGGGCCTCGAGCTTTCGAATCGGAAATTGTCGAAGTCTAGTCCGAATTCGACAATTGGCATTGAGCGAACGGGTGTTGGGAATCCAAACGAAAACAAGTTGCGGCTGAGAGCTGATGAAGTTCAACGGAGTTCCCCGAAAACCCAAGGGAATGAGGGGGCGGCAGTCCGAAATCAACGTCCGACAGGAAACTTAAATTCGAAGGATAAAAACGAAAGCAAACAAAAATATGATTCCCAGCAAAAATATACGGTCGACAAGGGAACCAAGCATCGTGTCCGAAAACCAGGTTTGGATTCTAAGTTGCTTCCGGCTGCGATAAATGACGGTGGCGTTAACGATGATAAAACAACAGAGAGCAGTCGGCTTGAGGGCGAGAAGGAATCGTCCATTGGGCTAGATGCCAACGTTGAGGAAATCGATCTGGTCGGTGGGAAGAAGTCGAATCCGATTTTGTCTTCGTATGCTTCTGGGATTGTTGTGGTCTTTGTTTTGTTTAGTGCAACCGGATTCGCTGGGACACTGCTCGACGAAAACGAGACGCAGACCTTGGAGCGGATTCTCAATGGTCGCATCAATATGACACAACTCTTGGCGGGAAAATGGATCTTCATTTTCGCCATTGGAGTGCTGCAGGTGTTCTGCATGTTTGTTTGGGCAATGCTCTACGGAATTGACTTTACCTCTAACTTTGCCGGATTTTTTTTGATAACAATCGGAACGGTTGCCGCGTCAACAAGCTTCGCAATGTTGCTGGCAACGATGTGTCGGACACGCGGGCAATTGAATACGGTGTCGATGGTGGTCATTTTGACGATGTCGGCAATGGGTGGCAGCATGGTGCCAAGGTATATCATGAGCGAAACGATGCAGCAAATCGGTCGTTTTACTTTCAATGCCTGGGCGCTTGATGGTTACAACAAAGTCTTCTGGTACGGTTCGCCAGTCGCAGCTTTGCAAACCGAAATGATCGTCCTGTTTGGTGCCGCGATTGTGTTGTTTGCCGCGGCACGCTGGTTTGCCATTCGCTGGGAACGGGTGGCATAGTGAATGCCAGAAAGTAACGCATGTTGCCGAAGTGTTGACGGGGTTGCAATTGCGATTGTTTTCAGAGTAGATCTTCGCCGTAGCCGGGTGGGAAAATGTCATCGAAACCCTCGAGGTCAGTTTTTTCGACGTCTAATTTTGGGTCTGATCGGTCGGGATCATGACGGCGGCTTGAGGGTGCTTCTTTCGCAGGGGAGAGGGGGATGGGTTGGGATGCATCACCTGTTTGATGGGTTGGATCGTCGGCAATGACATCGTCATCAAGTAACTGGTTTTCGTCAAATTCAATGTCGCTGAAAACGGAAAGCCAATGTTCCGTATCTGCCGATGACGGTGCTGGTTTTTTCAAGACCGCATTGCTTGCGGCGTCTGAATCTGATTCGTTTTTTGAGTTCGCCTCCAATTGATCCAGCCAAACATCACTGTCAATCGGATGAGCGCGACGGCGTTTGGCAGCTGTTTGAATCTCATGGTCACTTGAAACGACCAGCAATCGTTTCGGAACATCGAACGATTGAATCATTTCGATAATTAATTCATCCGCGTTTTCGTAACCCTTGGAAAAACGAACGTCGATACCCTTGTAAGAAAGCCGTGTCGGCAATCGTAGTGTGGTTTGAGAATCGAAAACAACCGTTAGCTTCGCAATGGACGAAACGGTTTTGCTCTGTGCATTGTTGATGCGTTTGTCGTTTTTTTTACCTTCGGAAGATCGGTCATCAGCGGTTGCAGGATGGGGGAATTGGCTTGCCAAAAAAGAAAGTAGTCGTTTGCGACCTTTTTCTAATTCAATGCCCTCTACACTGTCCGCCATCATTCCCGTCGTCATGAGAAAGTTGTATCCGTCTATGATGATTGCGAGGTATTGGCTTTTCATATTTGCAGACGATGGCAGGACTGGTGATCAATAGACTGAATCCTACAATGAATTACCTTCGTTTCAAATCGCCATTTTTTTGAAAGTTGTTTTTGTGTTACCAAGTTTGGACGAAATCGAAGCGGCAGCAAAAATCGTGTACGATCACATGCCGCCGACGCCACAATACCGTTGGGAAATGTTGAATCAACGATTGGATGTTGATTTATGGTTAAAACATGAGAATCATACGCCATTGGGTGCGTTCAAAGTCCGCGGTGGTTTGGTCTATTTTGACCGGCTTGGTGAAACGCCAGAGTTGAAACGGGGGGTGATTTGTGCGACTCGTGGAAATCATGGGCAGTCAGTCGCCTATGCTGCGGCAAAGTATGGCCTACCGACCACGATTGTTGTTCCGCATGGAAACAGTAAAGAAAAGAATGAAGCGATGATTTCGCTGGGTGCGAATTTGGTGGAAGCAGGGAATGACTTTCAGGATGCGTTGGAACACGCGGAAATGCTTGCGGAGAAGGAATCGTTGCATTTGGTCGCTTCGTTTCACCCGCTGTTGGTTCAAGGTGTCGCGACCTACAGTCTGGAATTGTTTCGGTCGACACAACAGCTTGATGTCGTCTATGTGCCGATAGGGCAGGGCTCCGGGATTTGTGGAGCGATCTCTGTTCGCAATGCCTTGCAGTTGAATACTAAGATCGTTGGCGTCGTATCAACTGAAGCCGCTGCTTACAGCAAGTCATTCGAAGCAGGGATTCCTATCGAAGTACTCGCAAACACGCGGATTGCGGACGGAATGGCGTGTCGGAGACCAAATGAGCAGGCCCTCGAACATATACTGAGCAATGTCGATCGAATTGTGGAAGTTACCGACGACGAGGTTGAACAGGCAATGCGAGATCTTTTTGAATGCACGCACCATGTCGCCGAAGGAGCTGGTGCCGCAGCAGTCGCTGCGGTCGCAAAAGAGTCTATAGACTTAAAAGACAAAACGGTTGCTGCGATACTTTGTGGTGGAAACGTTGACCGTTCGGTGTTCGCGTCGATCTTGATGGCAGGCTAATTCCGTTGCCAACATTAACTCAGGAATTAAAAAAGGTCGCTGCCGAAACAGCGACCGGAATGTTGCGCATCAGGGATCGATTTTACACGACCAATTCTGCAACTTCTTGCGCCAGTCGCTTTCGCGCCACGTGCAATCGTCGCTTGATCGTTCCAAGCGGCGCATCGAACTCGTCGCTCATTTCGTTCAAGGACTGTCCGCGAACGTAAAATGCCTCCAAGGTTTGACGGTCCATTTCTCGCAAGTTTCCCAGGCCTTCGTGCAATTGTGCGTCTCGCTCCGACTCGATCAATCGCTCGTCTGGCGAAGCGTCATCGATGCAGTTTGCCTCCATGTACTCCGGTTCAGTTGAAACACCACGCGATTGACGGATCTGCATGTTGATCGCCATTCGATGAGTGATACTTCGCAACCATCCACCAAAACACTCTGGTTGTCGCAATTGCGCAATTTTATCCATCGCCTTGATGAAAACTTCTTGCGCCAATTCCTGGGCATCGTTGAAGTTACCTAGTCGACGCATTGCCACGGAAAAAACGTGACGCTCGTATCGTTGAAACAATTCTCCAAAAGCAGCGCGGTCACCGTTTTGTGACGCAAGCACTAACCGTGCGATTTCTTGTCGCTCATCTGAATTTTGCTTTGAGTTAATAACGATCTTATTTAATGATAAAGGGTTCAAAATAGACATGGTGTTGTTCACCTTTCGCAGCATTCCATGCTGCCTGATTGACGCACCAGCCCGACAGGATTTGTCGAAAGATTTTGTGCGCGATAATGCACAGCAAAAAGTTGGTGTTCAAAATTTTGTGCGTAATGACAAGCGAATCTTTTCGCTTACGATTCGACCGATGGAAATGTCACGTGACCGAGACGATTTCCGCCGGCCACTGTGACTTTCTGATCTGTCAAAAAGTCGCTCGAAGGGGTTTAGGTTCGAGTGATAATCAGTTGGTGACCAACGATTGGACCATTGCCTGGATTCTGCCAAGCCCATTGGGGATCAGGCTTCGCCATGAACAGGCATTCAACGCCGTGGTATGCAACGGTTTTATTGCCGTTGATATTGCTGCGGTTGAAATCGTTGCCGCATCTGGTTTCTCCAGATCACAACGTTCCAAATTTTGCTCGAATTCGGCGCCGGATATACCATCCGGTTCCATACCACCATGAATCATCCCGAGGGATGAATCTGCGGGCCAATGAGCAGACGCACTACGGGTACTCAGTGAAAGACGGCGTAACGATTCGACAATGCGAATGCGCGCTACATCAAATCCACGCTTCATACCGTTTGCGATTGCTGTCACGTTGATTCGTGCGACGGCAAAATTGGCATCAAGATTTTGGGTGATGTTCGTTTGCATTTCATGTCCTCCGAGTGCGTTACACACTTCTGAGATATTGTGAAAATCGGTATCCAAACCGAATTTTAGTTTGGTAGCCGTTTTGAGCTTTTAACGCTCATAAGACGGAAACGTACCACAATTAGCCACTATGACAAATGACTTAACCAATAGGTTCGGTTTTGTGTCGAAAATATTCCTGAATTTTTTTCTCTTGGGCGAATTCTAAACGAAAACTTGTTTGTGAAAAAAATCACAATTGCTGTTTGTGAGGTGAGAAGCGGAAAATGGCTTTGATTTTTGCGGATTTCATGCCACGTATGCGGAAAATAAGCCTATTTTTGCTGATGTTTGGTTTATGGGTCATGTAGATTTGAGGGCGGAATGAGCAACTTCACACTGCGAGACATTTTTTTGCATCGCCAAGTACCAACCATTCCTGCGGTCGCAAAAAGTCTTTTCAATCAACTTCAAGGTCCCAAAATTAGTTTTTCACGATTTTCCCAGACCGTTCGGTTTGACCCCGGGTTGGTTTGTGCATTGATCAGTAAAGCCAATGACAAACTGGATCGTAGTCGCGAGGTGATGTCCGTACAGAACGCAATTCTTGCTGTTGGACCAAAAGATGTGTTGCAAATCCTGAAAGAGGTCAGCACGCCAGAGTTGATTCAGCCGGGCTCAAAATATAGAGAGATGGTGGAAAGCAGTTGGGTTTCATGTATCACACAAGCGGTTGCCGCCGAATCTTTACAGACCGTTGGGGTTTTTGATAAGGCCTCGGTAATGTTTTTGGTCGGTTTGATCTCTGACATCGGTGTGCTTGCGTTGATGCAGACCTATCCAGACGTTTACTATGATCAAGTTTGGTCAAAATCTCGTTCGCATAAAGACATTCAACTTTTTGAGACGGAAGTTTTTGGGTTCTCGCATGTGACTGTCGGTCATGAATTGGCGAGAAGCTGGAAATTGGGTGAAACGTTTTCAGCAGCAATTCTCAAACACCATCATGAAGGGAACGGAGACCTTTATTGTGTCACTTCCCAGTGTGCTTCTCGAATGGGTGATATAGTCGATTTTGGAGACGTGGATGGTAACAAGCGAAACGACTTGAACAAGCAACTGAATACCTATTTTCAGTTGAATGAAGACGAAGCTGGGCAATTATTGTCGACAGCTGAATCGAGGAGAAAAGCGATTATTGATTCGCTTGGGCTTTCGATGAAAGTTGGCCCGGGGCTTGCCGTGTAGAGGTTGAGGCGTTTCGCCTTCATGCGGAATTTGATTGGCTGGTATCTCCCGACGCAAAAAAAGCCACGCTGTGGGGTGATCCAAAGCGTGGCTGGCGTTCATTTTTCAAGGTGAGAATCTGGATTTTGCCGCGCGTTAACCGGCAGCGGAGTGATCAACTACTTGGCAACGTCATAGCAGTAGATCAGCTCTTGATCTCGCAGGTACAATTTTCCGTTTGCAATCACTGGGTGGACCCAGATTTTTCCACGTGGACTACGGTTTTCAGTTTGAGGGCTTAAAGTAAATCGACCGCCTTCCTTCCAACCGTCTTTTGAGGCGTCAAGAAGTACGACCTCGCCTTTTTGTTCGGAAAGGCAATAAAATTTTCCGTCTGCATAAGCGATTGCGCCTTTTCCAAGTTTCTTTGAATCATTCCAAACGGCCTCTCCACTTTTCAGATCCTGGCAAGTCCACCCACCTTTTCGACCATCGCAATATCCGTATAGACAGTCGTCTTTCAAGATCACACCACCATGGTGATTAACCATGACTTTATTTTGCCAAACATTGGATGGTTTGTTGTCTTTAGAAATCTCAACGACTTTGCATCCAACATTGTAGCCGCTTGAAATGTAAATCATGTTATCCCGAACAATGGGTGTTGGGATTACAGCAGTCCGACCTTCCCAATCTGATCTCCAAATGACGCTGCCATCTTTGGGCGAAACGGCAACCAAGGCTTTTTGAGTTAATTGAATGTACTGAGGCGTCTCATTGATCGTGGCTTTGACGACTGATGAATATTGGGCGCCCTCGGTAAAGTCTTTCGATTGCCAAACTGTTTCGCCAGTTTTTTTGTTGAGCGCCAAGATCGCGCCTTGCTTTCCACCGGGAGTGCAAATCAGATTGTCACCGTCGATCAATACCGATTCGCAATAGCCCCAAAATGGAACGCCACCACCAAAATCACTCATCTTCTTTTTCCACACCTCTTTACCGCCAGTCAGACTTAAGCAAACCAGTGTTCCATTTCCTGACATCGCATAGCAATGGTCACCTTCAATCGTTGGCGTGCATCGTGGACCATCTCCCCAGCCATTGGCAAATTTCTCAGCAACGCCCGTTTTCCAGCTGGTCGAGCCATCTTTCGCATTTAGGCAAATAACGAATTCTTCGTCACCATCAATTTCCAGTCCCATCGTAAAGACTTGATTTCCAACCACAGAAAATCCGGAATAGCCAAGCCCACCTTCTTTGCTCATCCATGTACGCTTAGGACCACCATCCGGCCACGACTGTAGTAGACCGGTCTCGTTGGATACGTCGGACCGATTGGGGCCACGCCATTGCGGCCAATCGTCGGCTGAGCAGACGGAGGTTCCGAGTAAACAAAATGCACACAAAGTCAAACGCGTCATTCGTAGTTCCAATTCAAAGAACGATAATCAAAAAAATAGGTGCCGTATTCTAGCAAATACGAGTTTTTGGTTCGACAATGGGTTCTCAACTTTTAATTGAGCGTTTACCCATGAAAAACTTGTTTTGCCAGACTTTTCTGTATCTTGGTTGCCTATTGGCGATCGGTTGTTCAACAGATTCTCCAACAATTGAATCGAATCAACCCGGTACCACAGAAACACTTTCTATCAAAAACGAAGGTTGGTTTCATGGACGTTGGACTGCCTGCCTCGAATCACCCGGGGGAAAACTGTTTTTTGAGATTGAATTTTCCAAGTCCGCCGATGGATGGACTTCTCGCGTCATCAATGGAGATGAAGTGATTCGCGTCGATGAGACTGAATTGAACGATCGTGAACTTGAAATGGGCTTTCCGCATTACCATTCGAAAATCGTTGCAAGCCTTGACGAAGACAACCGGTTTCAAGGCACATGGCAAAAAGTTGTTGGCAAAGACAGAGTCGATGAAATGCCATTTTTCGCCGAAAAAAAAGTACGTCCATTTTCGAGTGAAAACGCAAGTTCAGTGGTGGGACGCTATGCGGTGAAGTTTTCTTCCAGTGACGATCTTGCCGTCGGAGTTTTCACTGAGTCCGATGATCGTTTGCTGGGAACCTTTCTGACCACGACCGGTGACTACCGCTTTCTCGCGGGGAATTTCGATGGCGAGTCTCGCCGGTTAACACTTTCCTGTTTTGACGGCGGGCATGCTTTTCTTTTTGAGGCTGTTCTCGACGAAGAAGGATGCCTTTCAGGTGATTTTTGGTCACGTGGCAATTGGCATGAAACATGGAAGGCTCAAAAGGACGTGGACGCCAAGATCGCGGACGGTTTCGATCAGGTTAAGTGGCAGGGCGTTTCACTCGGCGATATCTCTTTCCCCGATCTGAATGGCAAGCTGCATGCTTTGGACGATCCGATATACGATGGAAAAATCAAACTGGTACAAATATTCGGTTCCTGGTGTCCCAACTGCCATGACGCGTCGCTTTTTCTGAGTCAGTTGCAAGCAGACTATGCCGACAAGGGACTTTCTATTGTCGGATTGGCGTTCGAAATCACCGGAGATTTTGAACGTGATAAGCTGCAGATTCAAGAGTACCGCAAACGTACTGGATGTACCTATCCGATTCTCATTGCTGGTCTGTCTGACAAAAAGAAAGCAGCCGGTAAACTGAAGTTGCTCGACAAAGTCAAATCGTACCCGACATCTATCTTTCTAGATGCCAACAATCAACCAATTGCCATTCACTCTGGGTTTAGCGGCCCGGCAACCGGCGACGCCTACCTGCAATTGCAGCAACGATTCCGGGGAATTATTGAAGACGCAGTTTCCGATTAATCGATCTAGATGATCCATCCCGAGAGAGTACCCATGCGGAAAAACAGCAGCAACGACGTTGCTGCTATCGGGATTTGGCTTCGACCTTGGAATGAAGGATTCGCAATGACGACCTCTTGTATTGGGCCAAAGCCGATTCGCCCTGATCAGTGAAGTTGATGTCCTACTGCTTAGCCTTTTCAACAGCAGCGATAACAAGCTCAATCGGTAGTGCGTAACTGCTCGTCCGACCCGATCGAGCGATGTTGATTCCGACAACTTTTCCGTCAAGATCAGCAAGTGGGCTGCCGCATTGCTCGGGGAGTATGGGGCTATCGTGTTGGAAAACGTTTGGAAAATCACTATTCCGCTTACTGAGGACAGCGCCTAAACGTCTCATCATTTCAAAACGAGCGGCTCGCTCGCCGTCCATCATCCGACCATTCAGAATAGCCTTAATTGAAATCGTGTTTCCGCCACGTTTGACATTCAGGTAAACTGTGTCACCTTGCCGCTTCGAGGATATCTCTCGCACAAAGTCCGGTACGCTTTTGGTGATGACGTCGTTGATCGCCGTGACAATGTCACCGGGGCGGATTCCAGCCACTTCGGCCGCCGAACGACGGGTCACGCTGGTGATAAAAACTCCGTTGCTCGACGGTCTTGGTTCGACGCCAAGGAATCCACTTTTCAAACCCTTCAATGACCGTGGCTTTACGCTGAGCGTTCCCAACGCTCCGGGAGTCTCCGAGTTTTCAACGGTGACAAGCGTTGTGCCAAGCTCATAGCCCGATTTTGCCGGTATGATTGGGCTTAACGTTTTACTGCTCTTTAATATCGCAAGATCATTGAGCTTATCGGTCCGCACGACGTCGGCGTAAAATCGATCTCCAGATTTCGAAACACACAATACTTTTTCCTCACCCTTCAGCTCATCCGCTTTGGTGACGAGGTAACCGTCCTCGGTAATCGCTGTCGCGAGGCACAATTGTTTTTTGGTTTTCGCGTCGACAATGGCGTAGACGGATTGGCAAACCTCGGTCGCGATTGGCTTAAAAGTTCGTAAGTTTCGTGGATGTTGTTTTTCCTGGTAGTCCTTTGGACGATTGAGGATTTCCCGCCGCTTGATCGCCAAGAACTTAGGGTCGTTTTTGAAAAACGATTCTCGACCACCTTGCGAATCGGCGTTGTCGCGAATTTTCTCTATTTCGTTCTGCAAGTCCCGTGGGAAAAAGTCCTTGAGCATTTCATCAAACAGTTGATCGAATTCATCCTGCCCTTGCACGGACTTGCTAACTGTGCCGAGGAGGTTGAATCCAAAAGATGCGAGAAAGACGAGTACGAAGTACTTTTTCAAGGATGTCATTTTTTATGCTCCGCAATTAATAATTCACTTCAATAGCGTTGATCGGGTAACTGCCAAGCAAATTGCTTGGCACTTTTTCGCTTTCAAACGCCACGCTCGGTTCGAGTCATTCTTCACATTGCAGTTTCCCACTAGGTGGAAACTAATTCTTGGATGCCGCCTTAAGTTTGGCAGATAATGTCAGCGTACGATTTTTTCTTAGAACCGTAAGTTTGATTCGGTTGCCGGGCGATTTGTCGGCAATCACCTCCTGAAGTTCGTTAGCGGACGAAATCTCATCTCCGTCAATCTTGATGACCAAATCTCCGACTTCAATTCCCGCTTCTGCTGCCGCGGAATTCTCTACCACTCTTTCGATTCGTGCCGAGTCAAAATCCATTACGATCCCAAGCTTGGCTGTTCTGCGTTCGGTTCCAAGCTGCCCCCATGTCTTACCCGATGCCAGATCGTCCCAATCCGAAAGGAATGGGTTGATCGCTGCGTGTCGGTTTTCGGCAATGGAACTGCCAATCGAGCTATTTATTCCGATAAGCTTGCCATCAAGGTCAAACAGCGGGCCTCCAGAATCGCCACCAATCAAAGCACAATCTGTCAAGATTCTCAGGTTGTTATTTCGCAGGATTTTCCCAGTTCGGACAGGCGGTGTTCGCCCAAGATCATAACCGCCGCTGTGCCCCAGACAGATGCACCAATCGCCACGTCGAACGTTTTTCGAATCACCCATGTCGACGTAGGGCCATTCTTTGTCGCCGATCAGTTTCGCCATTCCTGCGTCAACATCGAGGTTTTTGCCAAGCGGTTTGGCCTTTGCGATCGAGCCGTCTGAAAAGTAAACGGTAAGCTCTCGGTTCTCCGGGTTCGTCGTCAGGACGTGGCCCGCCGTCAATATGTAGCCGTCTTTGGAAACGATGACACCTGATCCAAACCCGACACGGTCAGTAATTGAAACGGTGGCAGGCATGACTTTTTTTACGGACGCTTTAATTTTTGCCTGTCGGCTTTTGAACGCCGCTAGTGTCTCCTCCGCGGTGCAGCTGTGGCTGAAAACGAAACTCAGATAGAGCAAACCGCCGAAAATGATTGATCGTTGAACAACTTTTTTTCCCGTCATCGCATTCTCCTTTAAGTGATTGCCATCGCTACCAAGTTGAGCCACTTCGTTTTCGGCAATACCTTTCCTCATTTTAACTCTATTATTCTTTTCGCATTTAGTCCTGATTAGGTTCAGCTTTTCTAATTTAGCCCGAAAATTTTCTACTGTTAAACCCGTTAATTACAATGTGCCGCTTCACGTTGCCATGCAAGTATTGTTGGGATTTGCGGCGGATTCTTACATTGATTTTTGAGTTTTTGTTCCAAATTGATCCAAAAACTAGCTTGCAAGCATTTTTTTAATATGCGGGCATCCTGTATTCGCATTCAAAATGTATTCTTTGGCGAATTTTACCCTTCCGACGCAATTTTTTTTTCAACTTGATTTTGTTTCTTCCTCAAGCTGTTGAAGATCGCGACGACAATCGGCTACCCAGTCCTCACGTGTGTATTGAATGACCGAGGTGTCTGTCTCTCGCACTTCCAACCGATTCAGGAAAAAGCCAAGTTCGGTGATTTCTCCGAATAGCTGAAAGGCTATATTTTCAACCGTGGACGGGAAACCAAGGACTTTCATCCGCAAATTTTCACCGGTTCGTTTTTCATGCTCAAGCATCGTTTCGTGTAGCGGATCATTTTGATTCACAATAAATGAATGATCATAATTTTGTTTGATCAAGGGTTCTATTTTCGCGTCAAAATCACCAAATAGCGTTGACAACGCACCATCCCGCTCAACTTCAAAAAAACAATCAACGCCGTACCGATGTCCATGCAAGTTATGGCACTTGTCGGGCAGCTGTTCGTTTCGGTGGGCAGCATAGAATTTGTAGGATTTTTGAATAATCATTCAATCAGTTCAGTAAATTAATCGGCGATTTGTGGAGAAAGCATCCCAATTCTATTCCAGTTGCCCGGGAGCGGCTACTAATCACCGACAAATCCGACTAGGCAATGGCGGTATCCAAATCGCGTCACAAGGGAAAATGGCTATTTCGCTCTTCGGTTTATCGGTTTTGTCGTTGAGGATTGATATTCGTATTCGGCTGGACATTGGTGTACGGAGTTTTTAGTACAACCGTTTTTTTCAAAGCGTTAGTGGATTCAAGCCAATAAACGTGGATTCAGGCCGATAAACGTGGATTCAGGCCAACAAACGTGGATTCAGGCCAACAAACCTGAGCCTATTCTCGATTTGAGGGCGTTGAAAGTCACATCGGATTTCGCAAGGGCGTCAATCCTAAATAATGAGAACCGAACCGTATCGCCGGCAATAAAGCTTTCCCAGCGGCGATTGGAGTTCGCAACCACTATGATTGTCGATCAACGAACCAACGGTCGCTGGAATTCACACGTCCCTTTTTTATAATCCCAGGAACGGAATAAGCCCCAAGTTGGCGAGCAAAGTCATTGAATGATTTGTTTTTCCAGGATTCCATCCAAAATTGCTTTTGATTCACCACCCAGCAAGATTCTCGACTGGTTGGCGTTTGAGAGGGTTAAAATTTTCGGATTAAGGTGCGTTGGGTAGTCACGTAGCCCTTTCCGTCTCAAATTGACTTTGCCGCTTGCGTGAGTGTTGTCGGTGGCGAAATTTTTGTCGAAAATCCCTCTCGTTCGTCTTGGGTCAAGCGTGCTGCTTGCGTCGCAAGTTTCAATTGCGTTGTAACGTCTGTTTGCGATGTGCATTTCGATTTCATTGACGTTTTTGATCGTAGTAGTCAATTCGATCAGCGTGCGGATTCTACTTGTAACGATGATTCAGGTCGTGTTGGAAATTCGATTCTTTCATTCTGCAACTGTCGATTTTCATTATCACGCGATATCAAGCAAACGAGTTGATTTGAACTGCTTGAGTCTGCGAGTCACGTGACATGAAATCAAAGAACGAACAATGAAGCAAACCATCACAACCTTCATCGCGGCTGCCTGCCTAGTCTCTACGATTCAATCAACGGGAATGGCTCAGAACGTTTACAAAGATTACGTTTCCGACAAGTACGCTCAGTACAGCCCGTTTGATCATGCGAATCGAGGCTTGATTTATAAGATGCAAACCGGGCACGCGGGGTGGTTTGGTAAATGCGACGATGACCGTCAAAAAATGGTTTCGCCTTATATTGATTGGCACTGTCGAAAGCCGGATGCTTGCTTACCCGTTCGATTTACGAAAGATTTATTTGCCGACGTTTTCAAGAAGAGCGAACGGCTTCGGGATAGTGCAGGCGGTTGTGTTTGTGGTCAATGCAAGTCCGCTGATTGCAACGGAAGTTGCGATGCTCCGATTCAAGAGCGGTTCGCTGGCCGCACGCAAAAACAGCCCGAGTTTCGATCGCGACAGAGACTGGACGCGAAAGTCGCTCATGCTCCCTCGAACGCAACAAGCAAAACAAAACCTAGAAACACTTCGAAATCAAATGGTGATTCAAGTCGTGGGTATTTTTCCAAATCAACGCGTCCAGAGCAACTTCGCGTCACTGATTCACGGTCAAACGACCCTCGCTACGCGTCGGGAGCGGTTCCTGTTATTCCGTCGGGGTATCAGCAGACGGAACGACTGAATCGACAGTCGTCAAAAGTATCCGACTCGAATTTCGAGAAAAGAAAATCGCCAAACAGGTTGACAGCGAAAGTGCCAAATCAATCGAGAGCCGCTGCCGTTAACTCAAAGCGAGTTCAAGATCCGAAAGCTGATCCTCAACATTTTCAATTCCAACTGATAGGCGGATCAACGAATCGCTAATACCGTGCTTTAGGCGGTCCTCCCGGTCGTAGCTGGCATGCGACATCGACGCAGGGTGTTCGATCAAGGATTCGACGGCGCCAAGGCTAACGGCCAACTGGAAAAGTTGAGTTTGGTCAACGATTTTTTTTGCATCTGCGAATTCACCGACAACTTCAAAACTAATCATTCCACCAAAACCACCGTCCATTTGCTGCTGTGCGATTTCCATGCCCGGATGAGATTCCAAGCCGGGGTAGTAGACTCTTTCGACTCGGTCGTGTGACTCGAGAAACGCGGCAATCTGCGAAGCGTTTTCACAATGTTGACGCATTCTTAGGTCTAACGTTTTGATGCCACGGGAAATTAGAAACGCATCCCATGGACTCATTACGCCGCCTGTTGCGTTTTGTAGATAATGCAACTGTTCGTGGAGCGATGGGTCTTTTACGACCAACAATCCTCCC
>CAJQQR010000003.1 GCA_905480545.1 uncultured Pirellulaceae bacterium | reverse complement strand
CCATTAATCCCACTAGCAAACATAAAGAAGCGGGAACAAGTTTTCTCAACATAACGAGATCATCCTTCGAGACGAAAATTTATCTAAAGGATGTTATCGAGATAAAGTTTGCGGAACTTTCAGGTTTTTCCTTTTATTACGGGAATTACTTTGAGGCGAGCTGGCATGAGTGCTAGCACGGCTCCATGATTCAGGAACATCATCACGAAAACGCATCCAACGCTTATAGAACCGACACCCAAAGCCAGGAAGAAAGCTGGCATCCGACCAATGGAAAACATGCAATCGCTTTTATTCACCCGACTCACAGTGCCACATGCTTAACCTACTCCATTAGCTGCCGCTCCATTGGTCTTACACTGTACAGGTAACTGCCGGAGTCGACACCGAGAAACTACCAGTCTTCTTCCTCTTCTTTATGGGTTGGACCAAGCTTACCCTTCACGCTCTTCAACAATTCACGACTGGAGTGTAGCACTCCTGCCCGAACCACATACTTACCCTTTCGAGTGTTGCGAATATTTTCGAGCGGATTTCCACCGACGATAAAAAGATCTGCAACTTTACCAACTTCGATGCTGCCATGATCTTTATCGATCCGAATTGCCTTGGCACCATTGATCGTTCCGATTCGAATGGCATCCTCGGGTGCGATTCCACTTTTGACAAGCACATCCAATTCGCGATGCACGCCAAATCCTGGCAAATAAGTCCCGTCACTTGGGTGATCGGTTCCCAGAGTAATTCTCCCGCCGGCATCATAAAACGCTTTGATTGTCTTTTGTTTGACGTGAAAAATCTTCTCAAAGACTTCCATCGGCTTGTGTTTTTTGTCTTTCAGAACTTCACGAACATGCGGAGTGAAGAACTGTCGCTCATCGATCCAGTGATCAAAGCCCTCGCCGCGATTTCCGTAATAACCATACGCGGTTATGGTCGCATCAAACCAGATTTCCTTTTCAACATACAAACGAATGATTTTAAGAATTTCAGGCATATCCGGCGTCACATCTTTCAAAGAGCTGTAAGCCGATTGCGTATTCGGCAATGCGTCACCGCCAAGAAAATGCTCAACACGATCGATTCCCATTGCTATGGCCTCGCGTGGATTCACGCTGGACCGATAACCGGAATCAAGATGTCCTGTGACCGTCAGATTGTACTTATGAGCCTCTTCGATAAGGACTTTCAAGTCGTCCGGATGAATCGCCTTTGCCTTAAATCCCCCAACGAGTGGAGCCCATTTTTTTACATCCGCAACAATGTCCGCCTTGTCCCGTTTACGCCCCCATTTTGGTCGAGCTCGACCAAAATAGGGTCCCGAGTTAATGAGCCGCGGTCCCAGCTTTTTGCCTGATTCAATATCTTTACGAAGTTGTTGCATTCCCTCTGGATCGTATTCGCCAGCCGAAAACGTTACAGTCGCTCCATTTGCCAAATACACGATCGGCATGACGGTAAATTCTTCTCGTCGCTTCTTCAACAATCGCACGTTATAGTGGGCATGTAAGTCGATCAGCCCCGGTAGAATGTAGTCGCCGCCTGTCAAAACAAGTTTTTTGTCGTAGTCTCCAACGGGTTTTCCGTCGAGTTTTTTGAACCGGCCATCAGCGATTTCAATGAGCTTGTTCGGCACAAACGTCCCCGAATCGGTATCGAACCGATGCCCACCCTGAATCACCAATCGTCCATTTTCATTGGCAAACGTAATTGAACTGATGACCGAAAAAACGATCACAAAGGAAATGGTTTTGAGAGTCATATTATTTCGCATAGGTCTCGTTTTCCGATAGATTTCCATCGTAATTTTAATCAATTATCAATGGCTCCCATGCATCATACCGCCTCAAAATTGCAAAACAATCATCGCAAAGAGGAACAAACCAACCCCGGCAATGTCACGCAGTCCAAGACGCGCACTTGACCTTGACCGAATAAATTCAATGGCAGACCCTGTTGGGCATCCATATTTGCAATACGCCATCGGATATCGGAATGACGCAACGAGTCCAACGATTGCAATCGTGATTGCTGAGACACCTGCAATACGGAACGAAAATGCGTCGAAGGGTTCAAGTGCTGCCAAATTCCAATTCCATTGCAGCAGTGTTGCAATAACAATCAGCAGCAGCAGGCAGCCCGGAACAAGCCGCATTACAGAATGCAAGTTGAGAGGAAGTCGATGCCTCGGTTTGGCGACTTTTCGCACGAGCTGCTGGGCCGCGCCAAACGGGCAAATTTGATGGCAGTAAATATTCCGTTTTGTAAAAAGTGGAATACAAAACGCCGAAATGGTCAAAATCAGTATCCCAATTCCGTTCTGAAGCGGCACGCCGTTTTGCGACCAGCCCATCACAAGCACTTGAGAAATCAGATCACCATTCAAAAAACCAAAGTAAACGACCAGCAAAAATTGAAACACCGTCCTCAACCGCTTCGAGCGACTTAATCGAGTAAAGGTCATCAACATCGCGATGCTCAACACGCTAAGCGTTCCCAAATCTCGAATAGAAAATCGCCAACGCTTGCTCGACCGTGCACCTTCAATCATTTTCGGTATTAAAGACTGTTGCGCCAAAATCTTCATCGCTCGATAAATACCGCCGCTCGTCATCGTCGCACCAGAAACGCCTTCGAATTCATCGTCATCAAATCCCGCGAGTTGACGGCGGTCCAACCCCGCAAACATGTCGATTGTAAAGTAATCATCATCGCGGACATAATTCACATAAGGCTCGGGCTCCAGGTTATCAAAACTGGAGCGAATGACGATCTTTTTGAACAATCCCTGATCATCGAACAGAACCAAAAAATCAGTCGGCCCTTGATATCCATTGATATTTTCGACAGTCGGTGACGAACGCATGAAACGGCCGACAAAGTTGTCCTCAAGTTGGCCGTTTTCCGATGCATAGATATCAAACAGCAGCGGATACTCGCGGTTCTCTTCAAATCGAGTAGCACTCTTAAAATAAGGCGTCAGCTCCTCGAGCGTGACTTCGTTTGGAAATTTAAAAGAAGGCGCGTCGTTTCCCAGTCGCCTTCGGAGCGATTCGACAATCGCATAACTTGTTAACGTTGCCCCGCTCACAGCATCCACGTCAAGAACTGCTGCTCGGTCCCAATCGGCCTCGTTCCACGCCTTCAAAAACACCACATCATTTCGAATCGCATCAACGTGTTCCGCGGTATCTTCGCTTGTAAGAACCAATACACCGGCAACTTGTTCCGCCGCATTGTCCGCTTGCCCAAATACGATTGCCAATTCAGTCGAACCGACGTATCCAATCACCGACTGCGATTCGATCTTGGTATGCAGAACGAACCCGATCGCCCGATCCTCTTTGTCATAAACAACTGCCATTTGGTTGTTCTGCCAAGCAGATAGCCGTACAGCGTTTGGCAGAATCGACGCGATTTCGGCGACCGAAATCTTAGGTGCGTGGTTTCGCTCTACGACACCAGCAGCATTCTGATGATGAACAACCCGAATCGACCAAACGATCGCAACGAAAATGGCAACGCGATAAAAATGGATCAATCGCGATTGCCATCCTCGTGAACGAGGCTTTAATTTCGC
>CAJQQR010000002.1 GCA_905480545.1 uncultured Pirellulaceae bacterium | reverse complement strand
TACGATCCAATTGGGCAGGGTGAACGCAAGCAATTGTTCGACAAGGCTGGCAGACCTTATGCGAGCACCGTCCAACATACGTTGATTAATCACGCAAGTCATTTGTTAGGCAGTAACGTTGCACAAACGATGATCTGGGACGGCATGCGGGCGATCGACTACTTGCAAAGCCGCCCCGATATTCTGGCCGACAAGATTGGTTGCACCGGAATTTCGGGGGGGGGAACCAACACGAGTTACTTGATGGCTCTGGACGACCGGATTACGGCGGCGGCGCCCGGATGTTATCTCACTGGATTTCGAAGTCTGTTCAACACGATTGGTCCTCAGGACGCTGAGCAAAACATTCACGGCCAACTTACGTTTGGAATGGATCACGCTGACTACGTTTTAATGCGTTTGCCAAAGCCGACTTTGATCATGGCTGCGACTCAGGATTACTTCGACATCAACGGCGCATGGCATCTATTTCGCCAAGGCAAGCGATTCGCGACGCGGCAGGGACTTCCCGAACGTGTTGACTTGGTGGAGTCGAACTCCGGGCACGGGTTTCCCACTGAAATGCGGGTCGCTGCGGCAAACTGGATGCGACGTTGGCTATTGGATTTGGATACGCCGATTGTCGAGGGTGAGCTGAAGCCACTACCTGAGGAGCGGCTCAATTCGACACCAAACGGAAGTGTGCTAGATCTGAAGGAGGCACGAACGATTTTTGATCTTAACGCCGACTGGAACAAATCATTCGAACCCCGAAGAGCCGAGAACGCAAAATTTAAAAATCGCGATCGGCTGCGGGCGAAAGTGCGAGAGCTGATCGGAGCACGGAAGCTGGCGGACTTGCCGGCACCAACCATTCTAAATGTGACCAATGGGCACATCATCAAGCCAGAGGCGGGAATTCAGTTACCAGCCAAACTGTTGGGCGATGCAAAGCTGGAAAGTTTTATGATCTTTCTGCATGGCGATGGCATGCGTAAGGCTATCGATTCAGGCGAAGTGAAACAACTTGTCCAGCAATGGAAAACGCAAGTCTTAGTGGTAGACCTGCGCGGCATGGGAGAGACCAGAAAGGAAGCGCAATTGCGAGTCTTTGATGACATGTTTGGCACAGACTGGAAAGATACTTTCACGGCGAGTTTGTTGGGAAAAACTTACGTCGGAATGCGAGCCGAAGACATTTGGCAACTGGTTCGAGCCTTACGACAGAAGACAGGCAACCGAAATCTCAAGCCACATCTTGTTGCAGTAGGCGAAGCCGCGGTCCCCGCTCTGCATGCCGCAGCATTGGAACCTGGCCTGTTTGGCGATGTGCGAATATCCGGCTCGATCGATTCGTGGACGGACGTAGTCCAGTTGCCCATCGCACGAAATCAGCAGTCGAATCTGGTTTTCGGCGCATTGCGAGAATACGACCTACCGATGCTCAGAACCCTGCTTGGAAAGCAGCTAACGTTTCAAGACACTGTCAATCCTGATGGCACGCTACGATGACTTTCAGGAAAGACGAATCGCTCAAACGATATTCGGGTTATTTTCGGATTCTCTTGCGATGAGAAATTGCCGCCGGCGGTCATAATCAATCGTTGCTCTCATGCTCAAGCACAATTTTGATCCAGTTGGGGGCAAACAGCGTTGCACAGAGTGGTTCAATCGATGCTGGGATTTTGTCTGCCAGATTGAATTTGCTTAGCTTCAGAGAACGGGGGACAACCGTGCCGTCCATCAAAATAACCTCGCAAAGCAAACGTTGCTGGTGTTGGACCGTTTGTTGATGCCGTCACGTTGTGACTCAATAATTCTTGAACATCGGAACCATGGACTGACGTCCATGGCTTTAAAATGACATGCCTCCGGCATTCGTTGCACGAACAGATAATGCGTTATCGGTCAGACGATGCATTCAACCGCAGAGCAGTCACGAAGTGACGACATTTATTTTACGAACAGGTTTATGCGTTATCGGTCTGGCCAAAAAGCTCCATGTTTTCGTCCATGGCCTCAAAGTGAGCCAAATGATGAATGCAACCGCAGAGCTGAACGAATTATTCAACAGCCGGGCAGTCACGAAGTGACGACATGCTAAAGCCATGGACGCCAGTCCATGGCTTGGTATGCATTTGGAAACAGAGTCACAACGTGAGGGTATTCATGAACGCCATATGCAATCGCCACACAAGATTGACCGTTCGATTTGCCAATGGAGATATTTGTTGTCGTGCGAACACTTGGTTCGCTGAAATGAACTTTTCTGCAAATCGATTTGGTCATTGCAATGAAATGCAGACCTCTACCGAATCGAATGCTGTTTGCTTTCTACCGTTTGTTGATGCCGTCACGTTGTGACTCAATATTTTTGGAATATTGATACCATGGACTGGCGTCCATGGCTTTAAAATAACATGCCTCCGGCATTCGTTTCACGAACAGGTTGATGCGTTAACGATCAGACGAGGACGGTCCATGGTCTCGTCCATGGTCTCCCAATGAGGCAAACGAATTATTCAACCGTCGAGCAGTCACGAAGTGACGACATTCGTTTCACGAACAGGTTAATGCGTTAACGATCAGACGAGGACGGCGTGGGGTCAAAAAATTGGAACGTACATTTCGGCCCTTGAAACCCGCAGTTGGTTTCTCAATGAACTGAACGGGATGTTGTTACGACAACGCTGTTGCTTGTTGATTCTTCGGGTCATTGAAACACGAATGGACCCATTCCGAAGAGTACGAAAACATCGACCAAGCCCGATTGAGCATCTTCAAATACATCGAGATGTTTTATAGCTCAATCAGAATGCATCAAACTGTGAAATGCCTAATACCCGATGAATTCGGATAAAATCATCACGCAACAACAGCAGCAGCATCGTTAAATTCCGGAGTCCGCCACTCATGGGGTACCGCAGGTTTCTTTCATTCGCGAGTGCTTATCTGGCCGTCACGTCCTTCGCATGCTAAAAATGACCGTTCATTTAGGGGGCTTCTCGATGCTTAGGTTCCGAAAAAGGTTTAGGCGAGAAGCTGACGGAAATTTCCGAGATTCAGAAAATAAATACAAGGACAAACCTTCTTATGCCTGTCTCGTTTGATCGTTTTAAACGCGTTCTGTTCAATAGCGTTACACCGGAGTTATATAACGCTCGGAAAAACAAGTGTATTGTTGCGATAGATGCCGCAAAGAAGTTTGTGGAGGATCACAATAGTTTCAGCGATGAAACAAAAACCGAAGCTAATATCTCGTTGGCGAATTTGGAAAAACGGCTGGCGGCGGCAGACGAGTTGGCAAAAAAGAACATCAAGAGCGCCTGTGAGAATCTTGAAAAGGTCAAAAAAGAGGCAAGGGCACTTCCCAGTCATTTGCAATCTTTTAATTTCGACAGGCGTAACCAACAGGTTGCGCCATCTCCCGAAGATCGTGCTCAATATCAGCAACTTTGGAGTGAGTCTCAACAAGCAATTGAAGGATTGGAAATTAAAATCCAAACCGATCGTATATATCAGCAAGCTGATGCTACAGGGTTCCTAGAAAACCGCACCCAACTGACTTCATTGCT
>CAJQQR010000001.1 GCA_905480545.1 uncultured Pirellulaceae bacterium | reverse complement strand
GAATATGGATAGGCCAAATCGATACCGTGTTCAATTCTCCGTGTGAAAGCGGACTTTTATGACGTGGTGACCTTGATATACTCACGAAACTTCATCCCGAAACAAGTTATTGAATCAATATGTTGAGTTTCAAACCCTTTTTTCCGTATGCGATCGCTATCGTATTGCTAAACGTTGGATTCCAGCAATTGAGCGCCGCTATGCTGCAGACGACCAGCGAACTTGAATTTGAATTGCCCGGAGTGGTTGCGAAATCCGTTCGCGTCGCGTCAGCACCGAAGTTAAAAAAATCTAAAGCTACCATTGTCGTCTTTGTCGGGACCGAATGTCCGCTCGCAAAACTCTACGCGAGCCGGTTGGATGACATTGAGTCAATGTTTAACGGTCAAGTCCGCGTGGTAGGTGTGAGCAGCAACCAACAGGATTCACTGGACGATTTGAAACGTTTCAAAAAGAATCACAACGTCAATTTTCCAATCGGCAAGGATTTTCAGAATAAGGTCGCCGACCGATATGGAGCCACGCGAACTCCAGAAGTCGTTTTGCTGGATAATGATCTCAAGGTAAAGTATCGCGGTCGAATCGATGATCAATATTCACCGGGTATTTCCCGAGAGGAACCTAATCAGCAATTTTTGGTGGACGCGATCGAACTGCTTCTGCGCAGTAAACCTGTTGTCGTTCCGAAGACCGACGTCGTCGGATGCCTGATTGGACGAATCAAAGTAGCATCTTTGCAAAGCGAGGTTACCTATACCAATCAGGTCTCTCGGATTTTGCAAAAGCATTGCATTGAATGCCATCGCAGCGGAGAGATCGGACCGTTTTCATTGACGGATTATGAAGAAGTCGTTGGCTGGGCGGACATGATGGTCGAGGTTATTGCCCAACAGCGTATGCCGCCTTGGCACGCCAATCCCAATCATGGCGAATTCAAAAACAGTCGATTGATGACTTCAAAAGAAAAAGAGTTGTTGGAGGAATGGGCGGCATCAGGTGCACCCTACGGAGACCAAAACGAATTGCCCGAGCCGAAGATGTTTACGACAGGTTGGTCATTGCCCAAAAAACCTGATCAAATCGTGGAAATGCGAAAACGTCCTTTTCAAGTCGCAGCAACTGGTACGATTGAATACCAATATTTCGTTGTCGATCCAGGATTCGTTGAAGACAAATGGGTTGCCGCCGCGCAGGTTCTTCCGGGAAATCCTTCCGTTGTTCATCACAGTATTGTTTTTGTTCGTCCGCCTGACGGTGGTCGATTTCGGGGGATTGGATGGCTTTCCGCATATGTCCCCGGACAGCGACCGATCAAGCTTGAATCCAATCAAGCGAGGTTGGTTCCAGCAGGTTCGAAACTGGTCTTTCAGCAACATTACACACCCAACGGAAAACTGCAGACCGACATTACAAAAATTGGATTGGTGTTCGCGGATGAACTGGATGTCGATGAAGAAGTGATGACGCTGGCGGGGCTTGATCAAGAGTTTGAGATACCGCCCAATACGGCGAATCATGTTGTCCGCGCCAAGGTGCGTGGGCTTCCGAAAAACGGAAAACTGTTGACTGTTACGCCACACATGCATTTACGTGGGAAATCATTCCGCGCGTATGGCGACTCTGCGGACAATCACAGAATTCTTTGTGACGTTCCGAATTACGACTTCAATTGGCAACACTCCTACGAATTTGTTCAACCTATTGATCTTTCGACCTTGAATTCGATTCATTTCGATGTCGCATTTGACAACTCTCGCAACAACCCAGTCAACCCAAACGCAAATGAGCGCGTAACCTGGGGCGATCAAACGGACGAGGAAATGGCCGTCGCGTTTTTCGATGTTGCATTGCCCCGGAAAGAGATTGATCCCAAGAGGGTAGATTTAACGTTGAAACCGTCATCGGGAGGTTCCGATTCGAGTGACAAAGTCATTCGACCCAAATCGGAAAAAGTGGCTGCGTTTGTCGACAAGTACTTTGAGAAATTCGACAGAAATTCTGATGGGGCAATTGAACGCGCGGAATTGCCGATTTCAACGCGAAGTTTTTCGTTTTCGCAATTCGATTTGAATGGGAACCAGGAATTGTCTCGGAATGAGTTGATTCAAGTTACGAATCGACGAATGAAATAATCCGGGAAATTTTGATGTCAAAAATTTTTGCGAAGCTCGCATGCTTTGTTGTCGATCGCCCGCTTATCGTGCTTGTTGCCATTCTTGTATTCAGTGGCATTGCAACGACGGGCTATGTGAATGCAACTCTGGTTACAGACTTTTTCCGCGCCGAGAAACTGGTTGATGGTGAAGTGGTGGCGGAATCATACGAGGTGCCGCCCGATGTCGATCCCGTTAGTCTCACAAACTCACATGCCATTGTGGTCGTAGAATCCGATTCGTTTTTTACGCCCAGCGGCGCTACGGCGATGCGATCGATTGTCAGTGAATTGGAATCCTTGGATCACGTTGATCGTATTTTATGGATGGACCGCATCCCAATCTTGAATATCTTCGGTTTGCCAGAACCACTTTTTCCAAATCAAAACTCATCGCAAACTCGATTTGACGACGCTAAACAAAGAGCTTTGAAACATCCGCTGGTGGCCGGGCAATTACTTTCCGAAGATGCAAGGCATTTGCTATTGCTGGTTAATTTCGATTTTCTATTTGTGGAAAGCGATGATGATGTTACCAGCGGATTGCGGGAGGCGTGCGAAACGGCGGCGAAAAAGTTTTCAGATGTTCAGTTCGATTTCAAGGTCACAGGTCGTGTTCCCATGTACGTGACCGCGATTCGAAACCGCGACCAGAATACCTATAAATACCAAATGATTGCCTATAGCATGATCGCAATCATGGCGGTGATATTGTTTCGAGGTATTGTCGCAGTGGTGATCGTGGCAGTCGCACCGGCATTGGGCGTGTTCTGGTCGTTGGGCGTACTGCGGTTTTTCGAATTGGAAGGTAATCCTTTTAATCAAGTCGTTGTGCCCGTGTTGATCAGTTTGGTCGCGTTAACCGATGGCGTGCATTTGATGGTTCAAATTCGCAAACGACGAGCAGAGGGCCATTCGGCAAAAGAGGCGGCGCGGATTGGCTTGAGCGAAGTTGGTTTGGCTTGCTTTTTGACCTCATTAACGACGGCAATCGGTTTTGCTTCACTGATGCTCTCCAGTAGTGAAATTGTTTGGGAGTTTGGTGCCAGTTGCGTGATCGGCGTCACCATTACTTTTTTCGCGGTGATCGGAACGATTCCCCTAGCTTGTACCACGTTTTTGGGGCGCTGGCTGCATGTGGGGCACGAAAAGGGCGTGATCGATCGAAACATCGGGTACATCGAAAAAATCGTGGAATTCATTTTACGTCGGGGCAAGATCGTAAGTGGGATCGCTATTCTTTCCACAATTGTGTTGTTGCTCATCTCGTCAACACTTCGTCCGGATGAACGCTTGTCCAATAACTTTCCAGATCGTAGTGAGGCGGTAATTGGATTGAAGCAAATGGATCAAGTGTTCGGCGGATTGGAGTTGGGGCGCATCGACGTCCGCTGGTCTGAAGATATCCCATCGGACTCTCCGGTCGTTTTGAAAGTCATGAGAAAAATCGACTCGCTGCTTCGTTCGGAGGGGAAACTTGGTTCTCCGATTTCGATTTGCAATCTTCTCGACGCTTTACCGGGTGATGGAAAAGATGATGATCGAATGTCGATGTTGGAATTGTTACCCCCACCGCTCAAAAGAGCTTTTTACACGCCTGAATACCGCTCGGCGACGGCCAACTTTCGAGTGCGTGATACCGGAATCGCCGAATACGGGCCGGTGTTTGAGCGGATCGAGTTAGGACTAAGTTCACTTTCCAGTGAGTATCCGGCATTTACGTTTGAACTTGAGGGGAATCCGGTTTGGCGATGGCGAAACCTCTACCAAGTCGTTGTTGATTTGGCGCTAAGTTTGGGGACGGCAACAATCATTATTTTCGTGATTCTGGCGATTGTATATCGATCAATCCGAATTGGTTTGATATCGCTGATTCCGAATCTGTTTCCGCTGGCGGTGACAGGCACTTACCTCGTTTTTTCAGGTCAAATGCTTGAACTAGTTAGCGTTTGTGCATTTACCGTTTGTTTGGGAATTGCCGTCGATGACACGATTCACTTTATCACACGATTTGTCGAAGAAAATCGAAAGTCTCAGGACTCCGATCAAGCGATCCGCATCGCGTTTACCTCCGTCGGTACTTCGCTGATTATGACGACAGTTGTTTTGTGCGCTGGGTTTGCCACCGTGTTATGGAGCGATGCCAGGGAACACCGAATCTTTGGCGCAATGGGCGGTTTGACGATCGCATCGGCGTTATTTGGCGACCTTGTGTTTTTGCCAGCTCTCTTATCGCGATATGTGAAATCAAAAAATTCCAAATCGAACGATTAGCAATGCTCGCTCGAGAGCATTTTGGTTTTGAGGTTTAGCTTCAAATTTCAAACGGCGAATCTGCGATTGGCGAATCATTCTGATTGCCGTTTGCATCATTGGGGTAGCTTTCGCCGAGTGCTGGAAAAGTGTACGACTCCATCGTGCAAAATGGCATGTCTTGTTTGCGTAAGCCAATTAATCGACGCGTCTCGTTTTTCCAGCAGTTTTAGCCGTCAGTCCGGTGGGATTTATTCCGTGTCATTTTGTTGACAGAGGTATGATCCTAATGAATCCCTATGGGCACTCTGCGAATTTGCAGCCAATTTGTCTGATTTTCTATCTACCAAGGGTGTCAAATGATAATGGGAAAGCACCGTTTGATTCTCCTTGTCGAAGACGATCAGTCAGTTCGGCGATACGTTTCCATTGGCTTGCGTCGCGAAGGTTATCAAATGCATGAAGCCGAAAATAGCCGGCAGCGTAGGATGTTATTGAACATGTTAGCGGTGATTTGGTAATCACCGATTGGAATATGCCTGAGATGGATGGAGCGATGCTCTGTCGTCATGTATGTGCCAAATCATTTTAGAAATACGTCTATATCATCATGATGACTGCACATACTGATGCAATCGATATGGTGGAGGGCCTTGAATTCGGTGCAGACGATTTTATTTTCTAGCCGCTAGTGCCTCGGGGATTGTTGGCAAGACGGAGATCCGCTGATCGAATCCATTGGCTTTAAGTAAGGCTTCGATTCGAAATGTCGAAGGAGCCATTAACGATGACTTTAAATCGTAGATCGATTGATGAGGTTCTTCGTCCCAACGTGAACGCGATGTCGACGCTCTAAGTGCAATCTGTCAGCTGTTCGTTTGTAGCCGGGCTGGACATTCTACGATCGGATGTCGTCAGTTTTGCTGGTCTGTATGCGAGATGATTTGGTTCACGATGTCGTCGATTGAATCGTCGATTTTCCGGTCAATCCAGGTGACTTCAGTCAGGCCCCGAAACCAAGTCTCTTGGTGGCGGGCAAACTGATGAGTGCGATTTTTCACTAATTCCATCACGCGATTAATTTCCGAACCGGTATCGAGATGCTCCAGCACTTCCTGATAACCGACTGCCTGCGAAGCCGTTTTGCCAAGTTCACCATGATTTGCAACAAGCCCTTTGACTTCGTCGACAAAACCTTCATCAAACATTGATTCCACTCGGTCATCAATACGTTGATGCAGTGTTTCTCGCGGCCAACGAATCGCAAAAACATTGTTATCCTCCGCTGGAGTTTCGATTTCAAATTGCGTTTGCAAATGGCTGATGGGTTGCCCCGTAATTTTGTAAACCTCCAAGGCTCGCAAGATTCGACGCGTATCATTTGGATGAAACTTGTGCGCAGATAATGGGTCCACGTATTGAAGTCGTTGATGAAGGACTTCTTGGCCGGTCGACTTTATTTCTTCCAAGACGGCGTTTCGAAATTCCCAATCGGCTGGTGGTCCTTCGAATGCTCCGCGTAGCAGCGTTTTCAAGTAGAGGGCTGTCCCGCCCACGAATAGAACTTCCTTGCCAGATGCCTTGATCTCAGAGGCGAGTTTCAATGACTGTCGGCAATAATCACTGACGCTAAAGTCGTCAGTTGGGGCCAGAATATCAATCATGTGATGCGGAATCCGTTTCCGAATTTCGTCATTCGGTTTGGCCGTACCAATATTCATATCCCGGTAGATCGCCATGGAATCCATCGAAATGATTTCCACATCACGTTTAGCCTTGGAAAGTTGGTTTGCAACCCGATCGGAAATTTCAGACTTTCCACCAGCGGTAGCGCCGGTGAGAAACCAGCAACTCCTGGCCAATTTGCGGTGTTTAAAAAAATCTTCGTCTTCGAACTGCATCTTGAGGAAAATTGGTGGAGCGTTCATGATGGAATGGCAACAATTGGATCTAATATCGTCTTTGGATTAACCGTTTTCGACAAGGGTGAACAACGATTCAATCCTTGTTGAAATTCCGTTTTCAGGCCGATCGATCGATCCAATCCTACTTTTCCGAACAGAAAAACCGCTGCCGATGTCCCATTCCGAGAAAAACGATATTTTTGATCAACTTTTTAGCGTTCTATGCGATCGACAAAAAAATCCATCGGAAAAATCTTACACCGCCAGTTTATTTGCTGGAGGGGAAGAAAAAATTTGTCGGAAAATCACAGAAGAGTCCGGCGAGTTGGTGGAAGCTGCATTTGAATCGGGCGATGGTGCTGACGACCATCTGATTCACGAAACCGCGGATCTGCTCTTCCACGCAATGGTTTTACTGGTCCAAAAAGGCCTTTCGCTGGACGACGTTCGCGAGGAGTTGGCACGTCGATTTGGTATCTCTGGCTTGGAAGAAAAGTCCAGTCGTAGCCACTCTTAGTCGCGAATTTAAAATGATCAGAATTCTTGAAAGGCAATCAAACATGAGATTTTTCATTTCAACAAGCGACAAGCTGGCACCACGCGCTCCCGTGAATCGATCGAGCGAAATGAATGTTGGTTTGATTGTATTGAGCATCGCGGGACTGCTTCTAATGAGTTACTCGATTGCCGTTTCACAGGACGAAATCGAATCCGCGAATCAGAAGCCGAACCCGGCCAAACGATGGGAAAAGGATATTTCGAAATTTGAAGCTTCTGACAAAAAGACCCCGGTCGAACCGGGCGGTGTTTTGTTCCTCGGAAGCTCTAGTATTCGAATGTGGAAGCTGGAGCAGAGTTTTCCGAAAAAACGTTATTTGAATCGCGGCTTTGGTGGTTCTGAAATTTCCGACTCCAATTACTTTTTTGACAGGCTCGTTAAGCCGTATATGCCATCAAAGATTGTTTTTTATGCCGGCGACAACGACATCTCAAAAAAGAAGTCTCCCGAAGTTGTCTTGGCTGATTTCAAGACGTTTGCGAAAAAAACGAAAAGGATACTGCCGAATACGAAGATTGTTTTCGTCGCAATCAAACCGAGCTTGAGCCGTTGGAAGCTTGTTGGAAAAATGCGAAAAGCCAACCAGCTGATCGCCGACTTTGCCAATGAAAATCCGAATGTTGTTTTCGCCGACATTGATACACCTATGATTGGAAAAGACAAACGGCCGATGAAGGAGCTGTTCGTTGAAGATGGTTTGCACCTGAGCGATAAAGGCTATGAAATTTGGACGTCCGTTGTATCTGCCCTCCTTAATTGATGCGAACTGAAATTTTTCAAAAGCGTACAATTAGTGTTCCAAATTGGGTTTCGGTTGAGATCAATGGGATTTGGCAATCTCAACGGAAACCATCTATTTTTGTATTTGATCTCAGACCGTATTCAATTTGATGGCTGATAGATCAAGTTGATCACAGTCATAGCTCTCAATCAAAAATGGGTTCGGTGCTCGATCTAAACTACAATTGGTGGTTTCACTCGCGTTTTCCGAGGTTTTTGGTTGAACACTTTCGGCTAGTGTGTGTTGGTCCGGTGTTGCAAATCTAATTGGCATAGCGAATGCACCCGTTTCATGTCGTTGCCAGCAAAGCTGAGTCAACATGGATAACGACTCATCACGAAAGGGAAAATCATGAAAAATCTCATCACCTCATGTTCAACCATCGCCGTTATGTTCGCTGGATTTGGATGGGTAAATTCTGCTTCAGCTTATGATCAGAATCATTTGAATCAACTTGCTAGAAAAATTGAACGGCAGGCAACTCAGTTGATTACCGAAACGGTTCATTACCGCCATTCGGCACACTATCACGAAATGATCGTCGAAACCGTAAAACTTCGCACGGCTGCGATTCACGTCCGAGCGAAGACGTATTGCACACGGACGTTTGGCGAATTGGAACGTGAATTGGACTCCCTTGATCATTGTTTCCACGAGATCGAAGATTTCTTCGATCATGTTGAAGACGATGCGGCTTTTGGTCGAGGTCATGTTCACGGTAATACAGCTCATGTAAAGGTGTTACTTGATCGTATGGAAGACACTATCCATCATATGCAAGACGATGTTCGAGCCCTTAGACGAGATTTGTATGGGCGAAGCCGAGTGATCGTGTCGCCTAGATCGGTTTACAAAGTACCATCGCCCGTTTACCGATACCCGTATAGTGGACATGGTCGATCACGAATCGAAATCGACAACTGCCGCTCAGATGTTCGAGGTGGTCGACAAACCGGTCATTCCGTTCATGGCATCCATGGCGGAAGTGGATTGCAAATCAATCGTGGCGGATTCTCACTTCGTATCAAGCTTTAATCCGGCGCAAAGCAAGAATCGGATCGCTAACCCCAAAATACGCCCGAATGAAATCGGGCGTATTTTTGTTTCTTGCGAAACAAGGCTCACTTGGCTCCGGAGATTGTGTCGGAGCTCGTCATTTGACGGAGCCATCCTTGTGCATGAATGTGCTTCGTCTACGAAGGATTTTAGCGATTCGTCATGACGGTGAGGCATTCTCTCGGTCAGCGGTGCAAGGCCGTCAGTCAGATCAGAATCATTGCCAAACCACGGTTCAACGAAGAATCAAGCGCTCACAACACGAAGTTGCGGGCGAGAAGCTTTTTCTAGTTTCGGCGGACTGGTTAACCGAAACGGAATCTCCTCAGCCAATTCTTTTCCGCTTTTTAGGAAAACGCGAACTCGAATGCACCAGTGGATCTTAAGGATAAAACCATCGTAGGTTATCGGCGTTTTAGGCAGCAGTGTTTCGAATCGGCGAAGTGAAACCATGTCTTGTGGCTCATTCTTCTTCGCGACACGGCGCTCGAAAAAATGAACGCCGATATCTTCATCCCCTTTTCCGGAGGTGTGCCAAAGGACAGAGTTCTCGACCGCTAGGATATCTTGGTTGCCCACTGCATCGATTTGAAACTCCCAACGAAATAGCTCATCCGCCTCGAACTGAGTTCGAAAGTCGAGGATGGTCATGCTGATGAGGGGATCGAGTTGCATACGAGGTAACAGGTGCGGCAAGGTAACAGGTGCGGCAAGGTAACTGTTTCGAATCTTTCCGAAAAGTTTACCACGATTCTTCAAGTAACCGGGTGAACAATAATTGGAAATCTTCGTGTGAATCTCGGCCAACGGTTGGAGACCGCTGTCAGGACAATGACCCATGAAACCATATTGCACGGCGATTGAAAAGAATGCATCGCTGTGTCTGGAATCGTCAACTCGCTATGATGCTCGAATGGATGGCCGGGATCAAGCTTTAAATTTCGAACCCTCAACAGGCGTTTTTGGGAAACCCGTCGCGTTTCGGTTCGAATATCTGTTCCTTGTTGGTAGGTAACATGCTCGAAACACGCCAAAACCAAATCTAATCGGCGAAAATGAAGCAAACCGGATTGATACAGGAATACCTTGTAAGTCTCACCAGGAATCAATGGATGGGCCGAGACCTCAACGTTTGAAGGGCCTACTGCAGCGATTTCCAACAGCTGTTTGTAAAATCGGTTGCACGCCCATATGGAACCACCGACAAAAACTGGGCAAAGTGCTGCGGCGATCCAGTTTACCTTTCCATGGGTGATCATTTCATTGGCAATCAACATGGTCAGCGTTGACGCAACACCCAACAAAATGAGGACCAAGACCGAAACTGCCACGAATAACCATGTTGATTCGTTATTGGCTGGAAGCCGATGTTGCAGTCTCACCCCTGGACTGCCAGATATGTACTCATGATTAGGGACGCTGGGGAATTCTTCCTGCTTTGTCGTACTTGATTGAGTAATATCGAGATGCGACGCCTTGATCGTGATTGCCGATTTTCTTTCTGGCGAAACACTCAACGTCCATATGGTATTGACTGTTTGGAAACCTCCCAGCCCGATCATCAGCAAGATGATCGCCATGCGAATCCAGAACCCACCAATGCTAAATCCAATTGAAATCGCTTCCGCTTGTCCGAATTGATAAGTGATCAACGCAACAAACAAAACAACGCCAATCAGCATGATCGTCGAGTAAATGATGACAGCGCTCAGTCCACCCAATAGCCGGGAACCGGACTGCCGATGCCCTTTCTTTTTTTCCCAAAGTGAAAAAAATCGTGCCACAGAAATGCCAGACGAGTTAGCGAAAAATCTTGATATGAGAAATCGATCTGACTACTAAGTTAATCGAGATCGGTTTTTCGCAAAAGGGTTTGTCGCGTCGCGATGACTCTGCGACGACGAGGTGGCACGGCTCCGCTGAGGCCAACTTCTTCGTTCAAATTGTCATCAACCGCATCGGTTTGTTTCGCTGTTTTAGCACCTTGTTCCAATGTTTCGGCCGGCTTTCTTCTATGCATTTGATCATCAAAATCGAAGGTTTGGGGATCAGATCGCTTGATTACTCGCGTGATTGGTTGTTTTGTGGGATGAATCACGGAAGCATTGTTTTGAAGAGCTGAATCCACGCTTGCATCTTTCGAACTGGCTGTCCGAACAATATCCGCTGATGTAGGGTGGGGCGTTGGGCTGGACAAGCGTTTCCCGCGTGACGAAATCTTTCGAGTTTCAATGCTGTCAATTTCACCAAGGTACTTTTCGATCACTTCTGGGTGTTTGATGATTTCATCAGCTGAACCAGAGCACAATATCTGTCCTTCGTTAACAACATAAGTCCGTTCCGTAATTTGCAGAATCTCGCGGGCTGCATGATCGGTGATTAGAATCGCAATACCCTCCTCACATAATCGCTTGATGATTTCCTGAATGCTTTGAACGGTTACGGGATCAATTCCCGCAAACGGTTCATCGAGCATGATGATTTTCGGGTTGGAAAGCAGGCAGCGAGCAATCTCCAAACGACGTCGTTCTCCACCAGAAAGCGCACCGGCCTTGGACTTGCGAATCTTGGTGATCTCGAATTCCTCAAGCAGGTCAGCGCACCGTTTTTTTCGGTCACGCCAACTCATTCCGAGCAACTCCATCATTGCCAGTAGATTCTGTTGGGTCGAAAGCTTCGCAAAGACACTTGATTGCTGCGGCAAGTATCCCATGTTTCCATCGCGCGCCCGTTTGTACATTGGCCATGATGTAACATCTTCGCCGTTGAGATAGACCTTGCCAGCATCAGGTGCCAGCAACCCGCAGGTCATACGAAAACTGGTCGTTTTGCCAGCACCGTTGGGCCCCAGTAAGCCGACCAGTTCGCCTTCGCCAACCTCAAAGCTGACGCCTTTTACGACTTTTCTGCTGCCAAATGATTTTTCAAGGCCTTCAACTTTAAGAATCGACATCTTAGGTTCTCCGTAACCAATCGTTGTTCCATTGTGACGAACAACTCAAATTAGCCATACGCCACTTTTTCATTTACGTTCAATCCAATGCCGTCATTTCGCGCCGTTGAATCAATGATGGAATCAACGAATGAAACCCATTCGCTTGAAATTCGGGAAGAAAAATGGTTGCCTCCACGCATGGGGCCAGTAGATAAACAATGCCTTGCCGATCAAGAATTTGCGATCAAAGAAGTGACCATGCGGCCACGCCCGTGAATCCATGCTGCTGGGACTGTTGTCGCCCAACGGCATAAACTGATCCTCCGACAAGCGATAGTTGTACTCTGGTCGATCGTGAATCATGTCTGAAAACAGATCGAAGGCTTGGTTTTTTGACCATGTAAGGGGGTCTTCAAAGATGTCCCGGATTTTATGCACAAATTGATCATAGCTAACGGCTGATTTTCCATTGTCGTTGACCAACCGAATCTGTTTCGTACGATACTCTTGCGCAAAAACGATGTCTCCCAATTCCGGGTCGTAACTTTTGCGATTCCCGATGTAATACACGTCGCGAAGAACCTGCAAGCGTTTGACCTCGAGGTCAATTTCTTTTCCACCGATCCCGATTGGCTCCGCGTCACCTGGATCGTCCGCAGAGTACTTCGGCATTGGAAAACGTGTTACCGAATTTTCGTATTCTGTTGGCCCATCGAATTGAATCACCTTTTCGTTCACCCACAGATAAAGTTTATCATCCACATTGGCGTATCGAATTTTGTAACTTCCTTTGCCTCGAATCGGAGTTCCAGCAACCGGTTTCTCAGAAACGGGCTTATCGGGCGAAACGAAACTAACGTTTTTATTGTCGCAACTTAAGCTTGCAAGTCCCGTGGCCACGTCAATCGTGCAGTAAAAGTGATCGCCCCCTTTTACAATATCAAAAACCAATTCGCCACTGTCTGATTTTATTTCGACCAGAGAATCAACGGCGAGATCTGGAACCCAGTGGATTCCAGAAAGTTCCGTCAGATACCGATCTGTCGCATGAACGCCAAATAATCCGATGATGTCTTCAACCGAATAGTTCTCATTCAGACGTTGCGGTAGCTTATAGTTATAGGCGTAGAAATCGGAGATCAGTTGTCCCTTGAAATCTTTGAGTCGCGGCGGTAACTCGCCGTTGCGTAGGTAGGAAACCCAGTCATGCGTCCAAGGCACAACGTGACGGTAGCGAAGCCAAGACCTGTCCGACGAGGTGGACAAACTGAATGTGGGCGTCTTTTGAGAATTATCAATGGACCATTGTTTCTGATCGTCGCGAGACGACCATTCGTCCCAGCGTGATGGCCAATTCACTTCCTTCAATTTCTTGGCAATAAAATTCGTATCGTCGACGCCTTGAAGCATCGCTTTCAATTTATGGTGTGGCTTTCTAGCGATATCGAAACCGAGTGTTTCATTGTTGAGCACATAGACGTTTCCGAATTCAAGTTTGATGGTTTCACCCGGAAGTCCGATCAAGCGTTTAATGTAATTTTGCTTTGGATTGGAGGGGTACTTAAAAACGATCACGTCCCATCGTTCAGGGTCAGACAATTCATAAGCGAATTTGCTGACGATAATCCGATCGCCGTAGAACGAATCTTTGTTGGATGGCCAGCCTTTGAATTTACGGTCAAGGTCGTGCGTGTACCGGCAAATCGGACAGGTCGCGTGCCCGGTCAGCCAAGGCTCACCATTGGCCATGCGTGCCGCACGGGTATCAGGGTTTTCTGCGCTTGCACCGACGCGAAAGTTATAGCCACATTCTTCACAATGAATGTCGACATGCCGCCCTTGTAGTGTAGGTGCCATCGATCCGGTTGGAATGACAAACGCTTCCGCTTCATACGCCCGAAACAAGAGGGCCAAAATTACGGCCACCACAATCGACTCGATCGTTTCACGAACGCCAGGATCCGAAAAGAATCCCACTTTGGCGACACCCGCTGATTGGCCCGAACGCGACGAAGAATCGTTCTTTGATTTTTTCTTTTTAGTCGAATCAGAAATTTCGAACGGCTTTTTCTTCTTTTTCATTTGAAATTCGGCGTTGGTTGAAACGTTTCAAACGGATAGGTCTGAAACTAGGACAATTGCGTCAATTTTGAACCGGTTATGAATCCTGAGAACAAATTTTGCCGCACAGCGAGGCTATTCGGATTCGAATCTAGTTTTATAGCGAAAAATCCTGGGAAAAGATACTTACATCTCGTCTGATAGCATCGTGGAATTGCTGGATTCATGTCTGCCCAAAACAGAAGGAGAGATCGACCGGTAACTATTCTATGTTTTGCAGAACCGCAATGACCGAATCGCTCTTGATACCGCCAAAGTGTCGTGAATCATTCGAAACGGGGACATTGTCGCCTAGTACGAAGTATTCGTCCTTGCCGATCACATGTTTCCGACCGGGCTGCCGGTCGTAGTAGTAAAGATCGCGGAAGACACGAATGCGTTTGATTTCGCCATGGTTGGCAGTCAGCTTTGACAACACAATTTGATTCGATGGGCGAACTTCGAAGAGTGCGTCTGCAAGTTGATTTTTCGCCGGCATCGGAGCCGGGCTTTTCTCGTAAAGCTTGCATTCTCCGAATACGGCTCCATTTGCGATCAGTCGGGCCTCTCCGTCGCGTAACCAAAATTGAAGAACACCAGACCCCGGCAGCTTTGAATGGGGTCCAGCAAACCTCTTTTCATTATCCTCCTCTTTTCGACTTTGCCAAACGCAATAGCGATCCCCGGAAGAGTGATCGGAGTTTTGCTGGAAATCAAACTGCACCAGTCCATATTTTTCGGTGCGCATTTGTAGTTCGATTTGGAGATCCGCAATGTCCGATAGCGTAATTTCAACTCCAAAATCACTGACCGTGTTCAAAGACCGAGACAAAGTTTGGTTAAACCCATACGAATCCTTAATTAATTCTTCTCGGCGTTGGTCCCGCTTGCGATAACATCCAAGATGTTGATAACGCAAAGATGTGTTATCACGACTCAGTTTGACCGGGAAGTGAGCGTGTTGTTGGTTTTGTATCCAACGCGGACTAGCCTTGGAGGCAGAATTCGAGTCATGAACCAAGACTTTCATTTTCTCAAAAACGTGCTCTGGTTTTACAGTTCGCTCTCCATCCACCCACAAATCGCCAGAATGTAGTTCAATCGTCTCACCCGGTAACCCAACAATGCGTTTTACTTTATGGTCAGATTCATTTCCCGTTGCTGATTTGAAAGCTACAACATCCCAGTGCTGTAATGCTTGTTTTGTAGCACGCTTTTCAAAGAGTCGTTGATCACCAAGTATCGTCTTCACTTCGCGGTCAGCCAGTCGATTCTCTTGACCGCAATTTGAGCAAATGAATTTGGAAATTGACCTCATGATTTCAAAACGCATTTCGAAGCCGCATTCGGAACATTTGGACGCCTGGTGTTCTCCCATCAGCATCGGCGCCATCGATGCGCCGGTAATTGTTCCGTTCAACGGCGATTGAGCATCCGCGGTCACAGGGATTTGTTTGGTCGCTTCAGCTTCGGTGTCAGAACGCTTTTGACATCCAAAGATCAAAGCCAATGACGTAATCATCAGGAATTGAACTGCGAGTTTTCCGGAAGCGTGCGAACTCATCAAGAATTCCTATGCTGGCCAATTGCCGGGAAATCGAACATTGACTTTCAATTCTTTTGCTTTGCGTTTCGCCTTTTCTGCAGCCTCGCGGAAAATGCTCTCGTTAGACGTATTTAAACAGATATCATTGAGGTGGGGACCTACGGACGCAGTGGGTACCAGGGAAAGAACGTGGCAAAAGTTGTCCTTGGTCATTTGCACCATCTCATCCAATTCGTCAACATTTAACATGTTGATGTTGTTGCCCAAAACCGCCACATGACGATCTGGGTCACGTTCGCGGCAATACTGATTCATGTTCTCCACAACCAAATCGAATTCATGAATGCGTCTAATCCGCACGTAGGTCTCTGGGTTTGTAGCATCGATGGAGAAACGAATCTCTGACTTTGGAACCAAATCGAACCAACGATCTCGCGTTGTTTTATTTAATAATGTTCCATTGGTCGTTGTCACGATTTTTATGTTGGAATCTCGATTCAAGTCGAGCGACTCTAGGATCTCAAAAATCCGGTCTCGCCAAAATGGTTCGGCCAATCCAGAAATTTCCAGCCTTTGGATATTCGCTACATGCGGCTTGAGTGAATCGCAAATCGATGCGACGTGGTCGTCTTCCCTTTTAAAGTCACGCAACGAACGAGGGCACATTAGGCAAGCCATTTGTCCGGTCGTCGGATCTTCACCACCAATGTTGCAGTGAAAGTTGGGCAGTTCCAGTTCAACTTGCAATTCAGTCTTCGATGAGATTTCATATGGACACGATTGGGCAACGTTTCCGATCCGAAGTTGCGTTTTCGGATCGCCAAGAAACGCGTTGCCGTTCGATGAAATTTTTATTTGCATGGATCTGCTATTGCAAAATCTCGAGAAAGCGTGGGTAGGCTTCGTTCCAGACCGAAGCATGCTCGGGTTCGTAGGTCGTCAAGTCGAAACTGTTCGCAATGATTTGCCGTGCATCAGAAATTGAACCGACATCGCCGTTGGCGATCAGTTGCTGCATCAAGTTTCCAATCGCCGTTGCCTCAATGGGGCCGGTTACCACTCGACGACCGCACGCGTTGGCCGCCATCTGGCAGAGCAATTCATTTTGAGTCCCACCGCCAACAATGTGAATGGTTTCGATCCGGTTGCCAACCAGTTCTTCAAGCCACTCCAAAACCATTCGATATCGCATCGCCAAACTCTCTAGTGCGCAACGAATAATAGCGCCGTCGGACTCGGGAACCGTTTGGCCCGTTTCTCGACAGAATGTCCGGATTTCGTTCGGCATACTTTTAGGCGAAACGAACCTTGCAAGATCCGGCTCAATAAACGAGGCCAGTGGCGTGCTCTCGTTCGCTGCTTCAACCAAATGGAACCATTCCAGCTTTCGTCCCTCCTCTTGCCAGATTCGGCGGCACTCTTGAATCAACCACAATCCGGCAATGTTTTTCAGCAATCGAGTCGTTCCGCCAACACCTGCTTCGTTGGTGAAGTTCAATTCGCCGACTCGTTCATTGATCAGTGGCGTTTGAGTCTCAACGCCCATGAGTGACCATGTTCCACTGCTGATATAACACCAGTCTGTCCTGCCCGTCGAGACTGTGGGGACTGCCATGACAGCGCTGGCGGTATCATGCGTTCCCGGCAAAATGACGTCGATCGTTTTCAAGCCGGTTTCTTCCTGCAGCCCGGGAAGCAACTTTCCTATGTTGGTGCCAGGCGGCGTTATCTCCTGTAAAAAATGAGTCGGTACATCGAACTTGGTAAGCAAATCGACCGCCCATTCATTTTTTATTGGATTGAAAAATTGAGTCGTCGAAGCGTTCGTACGCTCGTTTGTCTTTACGCCAGTCATCAGCCAATGAAAAAGATCGGGTATCAACAACATCGAATCCGCCATATGCAGAATCGGCGAATTCGCACGCTTCATCGCAATCAGTTGGTATAGCGTATTGAGTTCCATAAATTGTAGGCCGGTTGTATGAAAGATGTCATTTCGTGAGACGACTTCAAAAACAGAAGACAGAATCCCAGCTGTCTGTGCATCACGATAATGATAGGGATTGGCCAGAATTTCATTGTGCTTTCCCAACATCGCAAAATCGACGCCCCATGTGTCGACGCCGATGCTGGCAATGTTATCGCCGAATTCAATGCGAGCCTTACGCATGCCGTCTTTGATATGCTGCCATAGCCCAGGTAGGTTCCATTGCAATCGATCGTTGAATCTGACACCGCCATTTTCGAACCGATTGACATCCTGAAGCGATAGCTTTGCCCCGTCAAATCGCCCGGCGACCAAACGTCCGCTCGATGCCCCTAAGTCAACTGCCAAATAAGTTTTTCGATTTGCCATCAATCTCGATTCTTTCCATCAACTCGCTAAGCAACGATCTACAAAAACAAATGCTGCTAATCGACAACTAGCAGATTAACCATTGTGCACCAAAACGATCAACCGAGTCAAAATCGGTTGCGAAAGAGACTGGAAAAGTATGATGAATTTCCAAAATCCCAACGACTAGGTTAGTGAAGATGTTGCTCGAGGTCGATGGATGTTGGCATTCAAGATCCAATTCGTGTTGCGCACCTGACGGGGCAGTTCCAGTTTGTTAGTTAAATTTTTCGCAGTATTCTCTGCTCGACAAGAAATTCAAAAACATGACAGAGTTGGAGTGCGTCGCGAATCGGATTTGGGTTCCAGTTGAAACATCGAACATCGCTGCCTGATGGAAGATGATTCCAGAGGGTTTTCGGAGGATTCAATTTGGTGGGCAGGTTCCACAGAGTCTCGTAAGCTTCTCGGTTTTTTTGTTTGGAACCACATGTTGACCATTATCCCCATTTTTTTAACGCAAATCTCCACTGCACGTTCGACTATTACACCCAAGTGCTTCACTTTGATTTAGTCCTCGATCAGGGCGAATTACTGGGCAAAAGTTGCATGTTGCAATTCGGTGACTCTAACTTGGTTTTTGAGGAGTCCACCGTCGTTGACCTGAACGATCCGGCAACATGCTTTTACGGTAAGCTCCGTTTTTTCGTGAATGGTATTCAGTCCGTTTTCAATCAGATTTGTGATTTTTCAGATATGCTGAGAGATTCAACCGAAAACGGAACGTGTGAATTTTCGATCTTGGATTGCAATGGAATCCAATTGGTGTTTACGGAAGTCATTCCCGTTGTCGATTGCGAATAGGCTCATTTTAACCCAAGAGCATTCAACAGAGCTGAATGGATAACGGATGAAATGTTACGAAACTTGGGGTGCGGCATATCTGATTCGATTGCCGCCACCTCGCTTTGCTTCATACATGGCTTGATCTGCTTTTTCGATCAACTTTTTGATGTGGTTGTATCGCACGGATTCAATTTTCAACAATTCCTCGCACACTCCGCCGATGCTAAGCGTTATCCTTGATTGAAACGATTTGTTTTCGCAGGACTTTTCAAGTTGCATAGCGATTCGATCAGCAACGATAGCGAGCACTTCGTCGCTAACATTCTTCAAGATCACCACAAATTCGTCGCCACCGTATCTGACGATAACGTCGTTGTCGCGGACTGCCTGTTTGAGTGTATGAGCAACCAAGCATATGGCGTCGTCACCCGATTGATGTCCGAATTTATCGTTGATGGCCTTGAATCGATCCACATCGATAAACAAAACACCGACCGAGTCCATGTGGTCTATTCGGACCATTTCGGCTTCGTCCAATTTTCTGCGATTGAACAGTCCCGTCATTGGATCTCGAAGTGATTGGTCATCGAGCGAAGGATTCATCATCGATTTTACAGCCAGCTGTGAAAGCATCTCCGATGCAGCCAACAATAACTCTTCACTGGATGGGACGTCTCCGATTTTAATGCTGAAACCGCCACTCGTTTCTGCGATTCTTCGTTCAACATTTTTGAACAGGTCATCTTCGGTTGAGGTGTCAAATTTGAATCGATTCTTCAAGAGCATTTCGAATTCAAGTTGGCTGGCCCTCGGGTAGAATCGATTCCCTGGAACTTTTGAGAAGAGTTTATCAGCGAACAGTGAAGCTGTTCGCATGGCGACGCGAATATTTGATTCGTTTTTCTGTTGCTTTTCGGAAATTGGGTCATGGTGCAAACCAATTGATTTTGTCAACTCAGGATCAATGCCCCATTTATCGAACAAGCCGACACCCACTTCGACATGATCGAATCCCACAGCTTCCCTTTCAATTTTGAGAAAGTCGGGACGGTCGCATGAAGCGATCGTTTCGGCATAGGTTGATTCATTCGTTCGCAAAATTGCCAAGATTCCGATGTCTTGCAATAGCCCGCCAAGAAAGTATTTAGAAGCATTTGGTTTGTCGATCATCATTCCAAATTCTTCTGCCGCACAGGCTTGTGCCAAAGACCGCCACCAGTATTTTTGGAGCAAACAATCCCATGCTTTACCCTGCGATTTACTAGGCTTTAAATAGAAACCAAGAGCTACCGACTGGACCATATTGAGTCCCAATTTCGAGATCGCACCAGCGATGTCTACCGTCTTATTCCCAAAACCAAAAAGAATGCTGTTAGATATTTTTAAGAACTGAGCGCTTAATGCTGGATCGCATTGGATCGCCAGTGTCACTTCCCTCAGGTCAGGTTCCGGAGATCTAGCGATTTCCACAATTTGCAGCGCGATTTCCGGCAAACTTGGCAATCGGTCAGAATTTAGAACGTTTTCGATCGAGTTCATTTTTTAAGGGTGGCTAAAATTGGATAACGAATCGACAAACCGTGCTGCGATGTAAGCTGCGGATTGCAATTCATCCTTTTTCTATATCAATTAAGTGTGGCTTACGTTTTTAGTTTGGGAAAAGAAAACCGATGTTCCACGCATAATCACTTGTTGAACAACGCCTGGAAATGAAGCGGCCGTATCATGCCGAAGGACCCGTTACGCGATTTTCAGAGTCATTCAGTGGACAGTGACCATTAAGATTTGGCCTTCGACCTGCCGACTCGAAGAAAAACTACCGATGTTGATTCAAAAGAATGAAACGGAGGTGCCGGTTGCAATTCGTCAAATTCTCGCCTTTTGGTCGTTAAATCCGCTTTGATCAGGGACGCGTCCTTATAATTGGAAAACAAGAAAAATGAGTGAAGTCGCACCTGCCGTTTATTTCCCAAGGTTCAAACATGAAAAAGGAACAGCTCCTTTCGATGCTCAAACAGACACTCTCAGATTTTCGATTGTCGCGAGGCGAAAAGAAATCGATCAAAGAGTTTGTACAACATTATTTTTCTGAAGAGCACGAGTTGGCGGTTCTGCGCAGCGAGGCATTTGAAATTGCTCGACAAGAGTTGATTTCACCCGATTCAAAACAGGTGCTTGAATGGCTTGAAGAAGTTCTCAAAGTCTTCGTCCCGCAATCGAAATCAACCAAAGTCGATTCGCAGGCGATTTTCAGCACCAGGCAAGATTGTGTGCGAACGATTCAAAATTTGATTTCGTTCGCAGATAAGACGATTGACATTTGCGTCTTTACAATCACTGACGATCGGATTTCCCATCAGTTAATGGACGCGGCGAAACGTCGCGTCAAAGTCCGGATTATTTCTGACGATGAAAAGGCGCATGATCCGGGTTCGGATATCTTTAAACTAAAAAGTTTTGGTGTTCCGGTTCTCACTGATCGTGATCCAAACCACATGCATCACAAATTCGCCATATTCGACGGGAAAAAGTTGTTAAACGGCAGCTATAACTGGACGCGTAGTGCGTCTCATCATAACGAGGAAAACTTTGTGGTTACTGACGATCGCGGTTTGGTTGCCGATTTTTCCACGCATTTCGAACGACTGTGGAAGCAATTTTCCTAATAATTTACGCTCTAAAGTGCCCGCAGGTGACGAGTGCACAAAGCCGTACCGTTAAGCCGCAACATGTATCAGAAAAATCTATACGAATGACCTGACGTGTCACTCGTTCTCCGGACACTGTGATTGCTGGGAATAAATACCTGGTCATTTTGCATTGAAAACCTCGCAATCGTACGGAGCACATTATGTCGATCGTCACTTGGGTAGAAGCAGGAAAGAAGTTTCACGCAGTCTTTGATCCAAAGTATTTCAAAAGCCGCTTCAAAAATTTCCCTGTGTTTGAATCGCATCGACGAACTTTGCAGGAGATTGTGTCGTTTTCCGAGGATGATGTCCTGTTGATTTCCTGCGACCGAAAGAAGTTTCGAGTGATCCAGCCGCTTTGCCAATCTGACTTGGGCGAAAATTCAAAGCGACTCACGGCGTAATTCGCGAGTGATCGTTGCCTTCTTAAGAAAGGAAGGATGGCAAGCTTTTGTGACCGATTTTTGTTTTTGTTTGGGTTGCGAGTCGCTGCAAGTGATAAAACGGTTCTGCGAAAAACGAAACCCTTTTTCATCGAATCTTTGGTACGAGATAATGTGTTTGAACTCGCATTTTTCTCTTACCGCTCGGCGTCAAGTGGCGTTGTTGTTTGCCACGCGAGACAGCGTGTTTCGAAATCGGGCGGGACGTCATCAGGCGAAACCGTTTCGGAACTATCGATTCCAAAGCTGCAATACTCATGGCCCGATAGAACTGGCTGGATTCGGTTGTCAATTCACCGGTTTGATTTGCCCGAAGTATTGGGTTTACGGTATCAAGCAGTTTCTTTCGGCTGACGGCAACCCTAAATCATGATGGGGTTCGAACAACAAGGTTTCGAATTTCGGTCATGTCTTCCATTGAAAAGCGAATGCCTTCACGCCCCAGTCCGCTATCTTTCACGCCGCCATACGGCATGTTGTCAACTCGCCATGATGGAACATCACCAATCACAACACCGCCGACGTCCAGTTCATCCCACGCTTGATGCATTTTGTACAAATCGCGAGTAAAGATTCCAGCCTGTAATCCAAACCTGCTGTTGTTGACCGCAACTAATGCTTCGTCAAATGTTTTGAAAGAACTCAAAACCGCGACCGGACCAAACGCCTCGTTGACGCAAATCTCCTGGTCGGCCGTAACGTTTTCAAGAAGGGTCGCCTCGAGCATCGCGCCGTTTCGATGACCACCACAGAGGAGTGTTCCGCCTGCATCAACTGCATCCTGAATCCAGCCCTCTAATCGGGATGCTTCTTTTTCTGAAATCATCGGACCAATAAAGGTATCCTCGTTCTTTGGATCGCCGGTAATTAGCTGTTCAGTTTTCGCGACCAATTTTGTTTTGATCTCGTCATAAATCGATTCGTGGACAATGATCCGTTGAACACCGATGCAACTTTGCCCCGATTGGTAAAAAGCCCCAACAACCAAACGGTTAATGGCGTCGTCAATGTCAGCGTCAGCGTCGACGACACACGCTGCGTTACCACCCAGTTCCAAGACAACCTTCTTTTTTCCGGCGCGAGCCTTCAGGGCCCAGCCGACGGCGGGCGAACCGGTAAAGCTTAATAGTTTCAATCGTTCATCTGTTGTAAATAAATCGGCGTTATCACGACTGCAGGGCAAAATCGAAAACGCACCACTTGGAAGGTTGGTTTCCGCCAAAACCTCACCGATGATCAAAGCGCCAATCGGAGTTCGGCTGGCAGGTTTGAGGACGAACGGGCAACCGCACGCAATCGCTGGTGCGACTTTGTGTGCCGCGAGATTCAAAGGGAAATTAAACGGTGAAATGAACGAGCAAGGCCCAATCGGTACTCGCTTGAACATACCGCTGTAACCTTTGGCACGCGGTGATATTTCCAAGTTCATGACCTCACCCGTCATACGGACGGACTCTTCGGCAGCAATGCGAAACGTGTCAATTAAACGAGAGACTTCCCCGCGACTATCTTTGATGGGTTTTCCAGCTTCTATACAAAGCGCGTCCGCCAATTCATCGAATCTTTTGCCAAATTGATCAACGCAATGGTGAAGGACAGCTTGCCTTTCGTAAGGAGGCATTTTCCGCATTGGTTCTGTGGCTTCAACCGTGGCCGCGATTCCTTGGTCAATTGCAGCCGCATCGGCGACGGCAACCTTAGTTGCAACCAAACCAGAATACTTATCGGTCACCGCCAGGTCTTTGTTGGCAAAAACGGGTTTATTCGCCAAATAGTAGGGGTATGTATCATTCATTTTTCGTGCCGTTCGTTTGCTTCAAGGACGGATCGCTGACCAAAATGTGACAAAGCTCCACTCACGTAGGCCAAATGTCGGCGTGGCTGACGCAGTTGGTGGCGGGCAAAGTCGGCGTTGGCCACTGTAAACGTTTTTTAGAGGCGCCTCAATCCAGACAATGATGAATTGAAGTATGTAACTCGCGTCAGAGTGCGGGCGGTCAAATCTTCACCGAAATCTTGAGTTGAGAATGCGATTTGCATGCTACCAGATTTCTAAATACTGGTTGATTTTCGCAACAAATCGCGGAAGATAGCAGCTAGTCAGTTGTGGCATCGATTTGTGGTAAACATCCTAGATGGGTAGAGAGGCTCTCTCCCATTGCGATTCACGGAGGAACAGGTTTGCCGGTATTCCCGGTCTCTATCGACGAGCGTTCCCGCGTTTCGTCTCATGAATCTCTTCAGGCGTTTGGACCGTCCTTGCTGCCCGAAAAGTATGCGCGCGGTGAATTGGGTGGTATGGAGATTGGTGCCGAGCGTTTGGATTCGCGAAAAATCCTTCGGGAAAACGCACCAACATCTCCGGGTATTTACGGTTACTTTGATCAGAACGGACGGCTAAATTACGTCGGCAAATCAAAGTGCTTGAAAATGCGATTGCTGAGTTATTTTTCGAAGTTGCCATCCGACGACAAGATGGCGCGAATCGTCAGGAATTCAAAGTTTATACGATGGGAGCCAATTTCCCATGAGCTTCTCGCGTTGATCCGTGAACAGGAATTGATCACACGCTGGCGTCCCAGTTTCAACAGGCAAGGGCAACCGGAGCGACGCCAGCCAGCATTTTTGTGTATCAGTGATCGTGATGCACCGCACGTGGTTGTGTCCACGCGGATTTCACCAAAGACGCGTAATGGTTTTGGACCGATTCCGGGCACGGGGCGTTTGAAAGAATCGGCGCAGGACTTGAACCATGTTTTTCGACTGCGTGATTGCAATGCGCAGACACCGATCCGATTCACCGATCAATTGCAGCTTTTTCCCCAAGCATTCCCTGCAGGCTGTATCCGTTATGAAATTGGTAGCTGCTCCGGGCCGTGCACCGGCACGTTTCCTCAAAACGATTACCGTGATCAAGTCAAACGCCTGAACGATTTTATGAGTGGTTATGAGAATTCAGTTTTGAGTTCCTTGCAGCAGGAAATGGTCGAAGCGTCCAAAAATCACGCGTTTGAGAAAGCAACCATGTTGCGAGATCAGATACGGAACCTCACCTGGCTTGATCGAAGGTTGAATGATCTTCGCCGTGCTCGTTACGATTTTAATGGCATTTACCCCGTTACCGGTTTCCGAAAGCGAACGATTTGGCTCTGTTTGAGTTCCAGTTTGATCTCCAGTGCAGTGGTTTTACCAACGGGAAAACGATTGGCTGCGCATGCATTGAAACAAATCGATGTGGCAAACTCAGTGAATCAAAATCCTCTTCCCCAAGACCATCCGACTGTTCTAATGCAGATGATCTTGATCTCTTGGTTTCGAAAGAACCCGGACGAACGGAACCGACTGTTGTCGTATCCAGAAGCCATATCCGTCTGTGAGAATCGAATTTCGCGTTGATCTGCAAATCAGCTAAGCTCTGTTTTTGACGTCCCGTCAGCAGGCACGAATGCAGACCGAAACCCTCTCAACACGGCTTTTAAGTCGTTTTAAATTAAAATCAACCAATGTTCCCCCCATCTGAACACCATTTGTGTTGAATGCTTTAAAGGAGAAAAGTTTAACCGGCCGATTTAACTGATATGATCGGAAAACTTTCACAAATCGACCAACTCAGTTCACTTCTTAGTCAAAGTCAAATTCGACATGAGGTGATTAGCAGCAATTTAGCGCACGTGAACGATCCTGGTTACAAAACCAAGGGTGTCAAATTTGCTGATGTTTTGGCAGAGGCAGGCGAGCAGATTGACCAAGTTGGCGAGATCTTTGAGGTCGACGGCTTGAAGAATTCACAGAATGGAAACAACGTTGACATGGATCGCGAGCTATCAAGCATGTCGAAAAACGCACTTGCTTTCCAGACCTATTCGCAGTTGATGGCCAGCAAGATTGGTGCCTATCGCACGGCAATTAGTGGCAGAAGCTAACGTTGACCCAAAGGGTGGAAGATGTCAGATGGACTTTTTAATGCGCTGGACATAAGCGGTACAGGGATGTCGGCCGAGCGCTTTCGAATGGAAGTCATCGCCAACAACATTGCCAACGCTCAAACAACTCGGGACAAGGATAGTCCAGATGGTTCCGCTTTTCGTAGAAAGCAAGTTGTCTTTGAGACGGAATTAGCATCGGCGATGTCTGGCGATCGTTTTTCAGGGCTTAGACATACTGTGGCGGGCGTGAGAGTCGCTGATGTCGTTGCGGATATGTCAACGCTGGAAAAAATTAAAGACCCAACCCATCCCCACGCGGATGCGGAGGGTTACGTCAGTCTACCAAACGTTAGTTTACCAAACGAAATGGTTGATCTGGTCACCGCGACCCGCGTTTACGAGGCGAATTTAAAAGCAATTCAATCGTTCAAACAAATGGTGGAACAGACGTTGCAGGTGTTGCGAAGTTAGCGGCCCAGCCTGCACAGCATGATCATTGAATCCGATGGGAAATAACCGGTACCACCACGATCTTGAAAACAAAAAATCGAAAGTAGAACATGAAGGGAATAATCGTTACGGGACTTGTCGGACTGATTTTCTTCGGAGGTGCATACGCGTATTCGACGATGCAATTGGTTAGCCAAAAGGCAGCGGAGGAAGAGGGGGGCGAAAAAGAAGCCGATGATAGCGATAAAACGAAAACGATTGCTCCAACCGAATCGAACCTCACAAAGTCTGGCTTGACAAAAACGGATGCCAGTAAAATTCCGGTTCCATTCCCACCAAAAGCCCTGCCGGAAGACACGCTCCTTGAATTAACTAACTCGATCCGAAAAAAAGAGGCGGAACTCAAAAAGCGAGAAGAGTTGCTCAATACCCGCGAGGGACAGTTTCGATTTGTCTTGGCGGACATCGCTCGTGAAAAACGGGAATACGAGTCGGTTGTAAAGAAGGCTGAGACAAAGGTAAGGGAGGCCCAGAGAATTTTGAAGCTCGTCGAAACGAAGAGTCAAGAGATTGAAAACAAAGTGCAGCAATTCGAGCAGGAGCAGACAGCTGACACGACATTGCGGTCAGTCGGTGAACAAGCCAGTGACAAACAACTAGCCGAAGTCTTGAAGTCGTTCGATCCTATGCTTCTTGCTTCGTTGTTCAAATCCAAAGCCGAGAGCGGTCAATTCGACCAAATCGGTCGAATTCTGAGCACATTTGATGGAGCGACCATGTCAAAGGTCATTGCCGCAATTCCTGATGATGAACTGAGAAACAAGGCGATTGACGCGGTCCGTCAGGCGTATGGCGATAATGCCAAAATGAACCTACAGAATCAGAAGCGTTAAGCAATTCAAATAGCAGGCATTTGCATTCATGGATGAATTAAGCGTTGTTGATATTGCCAATGGCTTACTCTGGACGGGTCTGTTGTTGGTAGCTCCAGCGGTAATTGTCAGTTTGTTTGTCGGTCTTTTGATGAGCATCTTTCAGACCGTCACCAGCATCCAGGAGCAGACATTATCGTTCGCGCCAAGAATTCTTGCGGTGGGTGCCGTGATCTCCGTTACGCTCGCATGGAACATTCAAGTCGTTAGCGCATTCACCATCAACGTGATCCAGTTGCCGTTAAGGATGTTTGAGTGAGCGAAGCAACAATAGAAGTTTCGATCCTTGTTTTTGTTCTGATTCTGGTCCGTGTTGCCACGTTCTTTGCGGTGCTGCCTTTCTTTGGACGCCAGATGATTCCAGCCGTTGTTCTCATCGGGCTTTCATTGGCTCTTTCGGTGATGTGGTATATCAGCTTGGATTCCATTCCGTCAGCGATTGTCGACCGGGAAGACGGTTACCTGCGTTGGCTTGGCTTTGCTCTCGCTGCCGGAGCCGAATTTCTTACCGGTGCAATGCTTGGTTTTGCGATAGGCATTTTTGTCTACCCAATTCAAATTGCCGGAGCTTATCTCGCGCAGGAAATGGGATTATCGATCGCTAGTATGTCGGACCCCACAACGCAATCAAACTCTGATGTCGTCGCCAGTTTACTGCAGACGGTTGCCCTCTTGTTGTTTTTTGTTTTGAATCTGCATCACTTTCTTTTGCGACTTCTCGGTCAATCCTTCGCGATTGTGCCTATTGGTGGAGGTGGCCCGAACATTCAGCAGGTCTCGAAGGCGGGTTTGCAAAATTTCAGTTCGCTGGAGCCCCTGGGGCTTTCGATGATTGGTCCGATTGGAATCGCGCTGTTTGTGATTCTGATTGCATTGATCTTGCTCACCAAAGCCGCTCCTTCGATGAATATATTTTCGATTGGTCTTTCCATCCGGATTGCTTCTGGATTGGTTTTTACTCTGTTGTTTTTGCCCCATTTGTTTGGCCAAGTTGCCATTCAATTTGAAAACGCAAAGTTCTGGCTTTGGGAATATTTATCAAAATTCGGTAGTTGAATGTTACAGCGGAAGCATACAAGGCGACGTTGGACGGATGGCTGCCTCAGAGCTTCAGCCGATTAAATTTTGCAACTCAATCGACAAGAATAGATGGCGGACGACGGTCAAGAAAAAACCGAACAACCAACTCAGCGGCGATTCGAAAAAGCCGCTGAGGATGGTCAAGTCGCGCAAAGTGCAGATTTTTCTAGCGGCATTTTGATTCTTGCGGGTACCCTTTTCTTTTTCATTGCAGGCGCTTGGTTTTACTCCAATTTGACGGAAAAGTTGCGTTTTGGTCTTGGGCACAATCAACTGGATACCGGCAGTTTTGCCGAGTTGGATGTCAAGATCCGAGATATGATCAACGCAACTTTCTGGGAAGTGATGTTGATGATCGGACCGCTTGTGATCGTCACGTTCGGGTTGGCGATTTTGAACGGTGCGATCATTTCCGGAGTGAATATCACATGGAAGCCATTGACACCAAACTTTGAAAAACTTGATCCGATTAAGGGCTTCAAAAAAATCTTTTCGTCGCGTGCGGTGGTCCGTGGATTGCTTGCCGTCGCCAAGGTTTCAGCACTGGCCATTATCGTCTATTGGTTAATTATGAACGCGATGGGGCGATTGACTGCAAGTTGTGGATTGCCGTTTGAATTGATCGTTGGAACGGGCTGGCAGTTAACACTTCAAATTGCTCTGGCGATCGCCGCCGCAATGGTGTTCGTGGGCGTAGCCGATTTAGCATTCCAAAAATGGAAACATACGGAAGACCTGAAGATGACTCGGAAGGAGCTGCGCGATGAATACAAGGAGTCGGACGGCGATCCTTACTTGAAGGCACGCATGAAAAAGTTGCAGCGTGAAATTTCATCCCGAACGATGATGAACGATGTGAAAAATGCGGATGTGGTGATTCGAAACCCAACTCATTTCGCCGTTGCACTCCGCTTTGATCGTTTGAAGGATAGCGCACCGATTGTGTTAGCCAAGGGCGTTGACGCTGTCGCTCTTAAGATCATCGAAATCGCTGAGGAGAGTAAAGTACCCGTAATCGAACGCAGGCCGGTTGCACGAGCGTTGTATGCGATCGCCGAAGTCGGTGACGAAATTCCACTGGAATTGTACCAAGCCGTCGCAGAGATTCTGGCCTACGTTGCCCGCAGTCGATCGATTATTCGGCGGTAGAATGGGCAGGTCATTAGAGGTGGCTTTCGGACTCACCTGGATTAAACCCAACCGAATTTCAAACCCATCACGCTACGATGCTTCTTCCGTTGACTTCTTCTTGGTCATCGCCACAACATTTCCGCATCCAATGTATTCTACCGAAGTCATGAAATTTTCGATGATCTTTAATCCTCGGCCACTTTCGCGGTAAACGTTGTCGCCTTCAGTTGGGTCTGGAATTTCCTCACGGATGAATCCTTCACCTTCGTCTTTTACGATTACCGTAAACATGTCATTGGCCACATTGCAGTCAACGGAGACTTTTCTGCTTTCGTCCATGTCATTGCCGTGTTTGATCGCATTCATAATCACCTCTTCCAATGCCAAGTGGATTCGGAAAAGATCATCTTGCGACCAAGCAAGCGTTTCCAGTTTTTCGCGGATCACTGCAATCAACTCGCAACCTTTTGCTGGCACGCTGTCGATTTCCGTTTTCATACTCCAGGCTTGTGCATTCATCTGATGAGAAAGAAGCTGATGCTTATTTGCGAGTAGAGAGGAGATGGGATAAGAGTTGTTGGCTGTCCGCCGATTTACTGCAGTTCTTCGATTGCTTCGTCACGATTTTCAAAAATTTTAAAGAGCAGATCAAGTTTTGTGATCGCAAAAACCTCGCAAACGGCTGGACGCAGATTGCTGAATGCCAAAACACCTTGTGTCGATTTCACGCTTTTGTCGAGTACGATCAAACGGTTTAGTACAGCGCTGGAAAGGAATTCGACGTTCTGCAGGTCAAGCAGAAATGTTTCTCCTGAATGCTCATTGAAAAGCGTCTGTAGTTCCTTGCCCAAATCTTCAATGACGATCGGATCCATGACTCGATTGGCAACGAAAGTCACAACGTGAAGCTTCCCCACAGAATCGATCTTTATCTGGCTATATGCATTCATATTATATTTTTAAGGGTGAAGAGACTTCCTATTTTGATCGCAATTGTTGCCCGAGAAAAGAACCTGTCATTCGAATCGCAGGTTTTCATGCCGGTTTTATCGAAAAAATAAGACAGACGGACGCTGCATGGCTTTTTTGTTCAGGATTTTAGTTGGCAGGGAACGGCAATTGGCCAATTAAACGCTGAACTGGGTTGTTTGGGAGTTTGTTTGGAAAATCGAATGGATTTTCGCCAATCTCAGCCAAATTAATCGCCGTAAATGAAACGTTGTCCCCATTTCTGAAGCCAATCACTTCGCGGGCAAGCAAGGTCATTAGCTCGTTGCTCGACGGATCTTTAACGTCGGTTCTTTTGCAGCCTTCGGTGGCAAAAGAACCAACCGCCAGTTATTCCACCTTTCTTACAATAAAGCTCTGGATGATCAAAACAACACCGACGGACATCAAGCACCGTCCCAACCATATAGGTGGCTTGACCGTTTTTCGCTGGGTAACTTGGGGTGCATCCTGCAAAAATGAACTTTTCGTTGCGGGCGGTTTTGATTTTTTTTCAAAGCGATCGAAGTAAAACTTGGATGCTTTTTCCGTTAGGACAAAACTATCAAAGTAGTGGGATTGGAGGCCAAAAAATAGCAACAAGGCTCCCCACAAAAGTAAGTTGTTTCGATTAAGTTCCATGGTTGAACTTCCTCAAGTCAAACGAATGCATTGATGTAATCCGGTTTGGGGTTGCACTTAACGCCGGATAGGTCGTGTCGGATTGGATGATCGTTAGATCTGTAGTGATAAATGTGTTTCGGTTTGGCGGTGGCAAAAGAACGAAATCTGCGCAACGACCTTTTGTCCATCGACGCCTGATAGCGTGGCCGCTAGCGGTCGCAAAAAAAATAGTTTTCTGCCGTTTTCGGCGCAACGGAAGATTGAGCGACTAAAAGCGAATGTAAGGGTTGCCGCGAAAAACAAGTTTGCAAAAGCGCTCGATTTTATAAGGGTTTTTCTGCTATAATCGGCGACTTGATCTGTTGCATAGGCATTCGAAAACCCTGTTTCTTTATTGAAAGTGCTGAGGTTGTCGTTTGCTTACTTGGGTCAAAGACGAGTTTCAACGTTTCGAGTCACTGATTTGTTTGGGCGGGTTATAGCTTCCGCCGGGCAAATAATACTTTATCGGTTGATCGACGAAAGATGCTGCCGCATTCGAGACTCATCGCTCACTTTTTACAACTCTAAATAGCGACGTGGTTAACGCTGCTTCGCGTATAGGCTTATAGGCTAGGGAGAATTCATATGTCGACGTCAGAATCTGTGGAAAACGCAACTTGGTTAAGCGGAGCAGATATTCTGGTCAAGTCTCTGGTTGATCACGGAGTCGACGTGGTATTCGCCTATCCTGGCGGTTGCAGCATGCCATTGCATCAGGCGTTAACGCGGTACGAATCGAAGTTGCGTACGATCTTGCCTCGTCATGAGCAGGGTGGATGTTTTGCTGCTCAAGGCTACGCACGCACCACGGGAAAGCCCGGCGTTGCGATGGCAACCAGCGGTCCGGGGGCAACGAATCTGGTAACAGCGATTGCCGATGCCAAACTGGATTCAATCCCGTTGATTGCAATCACTGGTCAAGTTCCGACGAAAGTGATCGGCAGCGATGCTTTCCAAGAGACACCGATCGTGGAAGTTTGCCGTGGTATCACGAAGCATCATTACCTGGTTACGGACATTCGTGACGTCCCACGGGTTGTTAAAGAGGCATTCCATATCGCAACCACAGGTCGTCCCGGACCCGTTCTGATCGATATGCCAAAAGATGTTCAAATGGACGATTTGTTGGTCGACTGGGATCCTCCGATGAACCTGCCGGGGTACTTCGTCGATGAACGATTCGCACAACCTGAGCAAATCAAGCAAATTGCTGCGGCGATCAAACTGGCGAAACGCCCGTTGGTCTACGCGGGTGGTGGCGTGATTGCCGCCGAGGCGTCGGATGTGCTCAGAGCATTCGTAGAGAAGACTGGTATTCCAACCACGATGACCGTAATGGGTCTGGGGGCATTCCCAGCCGATGACCCGTTATGTATGGACATGCTTGGCATGCACGGAAGTGCGTACGCGAATTATGCAATTCGTGACTGCGATTTGCTCTTAGCATTGGGTGTTCGTTTCGACGACCGGGTAACCGGTAAGCTCGAAGAGTTTGCCAAACATGCCAAAATCGTTCATATCGACATCGATGCGTCCGAGTTAAACAAAAACAAACCGGCCCACATCCCGGTCGTTAGTGATGTCAAGTTCGCACTTACCGAATTGAACAAGATTGTCACACCGCCAGAAGACATTTCGGAGTGGGTGGGCCAATGTCAAGGTTGGAAAAAAGAAGTCCCCTTTTCGTACGATAAGAAATTCGATGGTATTCTTCAGCAGCATGCTGTTGATGTATTGTCCGAAATTACTGCGGAAAGAGACACCATTATCAGCGTTGGGGTGGGGCAGCATCAAATGTGGGCCGCTCAATTCTATAAATTCAATAAACCGAGGACTTGGTTGTCGAGCTCGGGATTGGGGACCATGGGCTTTGGGCTACCCGCTGCGATGGGGGCTCAAGCCGCAAATCCAAACTCGCTTGTAATCGATATTGATGGAGATGGAAGTTTCCAGATGAACATTCAGGAATTGGCGACTTGCTTCTGCGAAAAACTTCCTGTCAAAGTTCTTCTTTTGAACAACCAACATCTTGGAATGGTTGTTCAGTGGGAGGACCGGTTCATGGACAGCAACCGTGCCCATACCTATTTGGGCCCAATCGACGATCCGGAAGCACGTGGAAAAGGTGAAACCACTGCTCACACGTATTCATCAAAACGGTACCCTGATTTTGTCGGAATCGCAAAAGGGTATGGCTGTGGTGCAAGCTCCGTCTCTAAAAGGGCTGACTTGAAAGATGCCCTCCTGGAAATGATTGATTACGACGGTCCCTACCTTTTAGATGTTGAAGTTCCTTATCAGGAGCACGTTTTGCCGATGATTCCATCAGGGATGACCGTGAATGAAATGATCCTCGAGTAATCCGGCGATCATTTGGGTCTCAATCGGCTGAACACTAAATCTTCAAATGGATTTGGTCGCCGGCATTGTCCGGTGAATTGAAAGTTGGAATTGCACTTCAATTTGCTGGCACTTCAATTTGCTGATCGTCTCGCGGACTGCTCGTTTACATTGCAAGCCAGTTCGAAACGGTGAGATGAATCAAAGGCCGCTGGCTAAGCGATGGAAAAAACTTCGGGTTGAGGATGCTTCAGTTCCTCAACCCGTTTTCGGTTGGCGCGTACGGCAAACTCTGCAACTTCTTCGCTCATTAACTCGTAGTGCACATTGCGTTGCCTGGCTTGGTATCCAACATCTTCAATGGCCTCACGAATCTCGTCCAACGTTAAAAAGTGGACGGTGCCGGCTTCCGCAACGACGTTTTCTTCCAACATTAAACTTCCCATATCGTTTGCTCCTGCAATCAACGAAAGCTGGCCAATTTTTAACCCTTGGGTCACCCAGCTTGATTGAATGTTTTCAAAGTTGTTGAGGAACAAACGAGAGATGGCCAGCGTTCGTAGGTATTCGTGTGATCCAAGCGGTGGGATGTCCGACATTTCTGTGTTGTCTGGCTGAAACGTCCAGCAGATGTAGGCGTTGAATACCTGATTCTCAGATTGTAATTGCCGTAGTCGTACCAAGTGTTCAACGCGTTCGGCCAGCGTTTCAACATGCCCAAACATCATCGTCGCAGAGCCTTTCCCTCCGAGCTCACCCCACACTCGCATTACGTTGAGCCAATCGTCCGACATGACTTTGCCTCGCGTGATTTCGCTTCTCACGCGATCAACTAAAATCTCAGCGCCGCCCCCCGGTAAGCTTCCCAGTCCCGCAGCTTTGAGTCTTTCAAGCACCTCACGCAATGATATCTTGTTGACCTTGGTGAAGTGGTGGATCTCTGGAGGGCTGAAGCCGTGGATGTTGAGTTTCGGGAATTCGCGTTTGATGTCGTGCAGCAGTTCCTCGTACCAATCCAACTTGAATGTAGGATGCAATCCGCCCTGCATTAAGATTTGATCCCCACCAAGATCGACTGTTTCGCGAATTTTCTGCAGCAGTTCCTCTCGCGGCAATACGTAGCCTTCTTCACTCTTGGGCCCGCGATAAAACGCACAGAAATCACAAACCGCAGTACAGATGTTTGTGTAATTGATGTTTCGATCAATATTGTAGGTGCGGTAATTCTCTGGATGCTTCTGCAGGGTGATTTGGTTTGCTGCAGCCATCAAGGGTGATAATTTTTCATATCGAAAAAGCTCAAGGCATTCGTCTGCAGTAAGCTGATGTCCATCAATGACAGATTCAAGAAGTTTGACACTCATAAAATTGCAACTTTTCCGGTTTCGGAATCAGGTTTAGTTCAAATAAATAAGTTTGATACCGTTCGATTGCGGCACGTTCGTTTTCACCAATATAAAAATTTAAATGCTCGCGAAGGTAACGGGTGCAACTTTCAACCGACAATTGGAAATTTGATGCCTCCCGTTTTGCAATTTGCTCAATCTGGGATACGCCAAAATCGCGAGCACTGGAAAACGCTTGAATCAAATCTGGACACGGTGCTTCAGCGGTTGTGACCCACATTGCAAAAACAAACGGCAGGCCAGTCCAGTTGCACCATTCTTCGCCCAGATCCCAATGGTACTTGAAATCAGAATCGGAAAGGTGCATTGCACGATCACCAATTACCAGGGCAGCATCACAGTCAAATTCATTCGGTGATCGGTCGATCGGCAATGTCGAAACCCTTGGTTCGATTCCGAATCTTTTATGCAACAGAATTCGGGTCAGTCCAATGCTGGTCCGAGAACCTTCATCCAAGGCAAGCGTTTTGATTTCGCTAAAGGGTAGACGGCTAACCAACTTGACGCTCCATACCGGGCCACGACATCCGATGCAGGCGTCCGAGAGGACCTTCGCGCCGCTAATTCGAAATGCTTCTACCGACGGGATCAGTGCAATATCAAGCTCGCCATTTTGCAGTTTCGATGCGAGTCGACTGGGGATTTCCAGAGAAAGTTCGATTTGTTCGTTGCGAGATTCAAGTGATTCAATCAGTGGCTTGGTGTTCAGATACGAGACCGCACCGACCTTAACTTTGTTCGCTTGATTCATTTTCGGTTTGATCGTAACGCTGGATCCAAGTTGGTTGACTGAGCACCAATGATTTGCTCGCGGTGGAAAACCCAATCGCATCGAGAATGACGCTCGATGCCGACAACATCATTATAGTTTTGCAGCAGCAAAACGTAACCGGACTTTTTTGTCTCTAAACTGGTAAACCGCAGTGGCGGTTCCGAGGTAACCTTTAGAAACAGCGAAGAAGACACCAAAAAGGCGGCCGAAAGCGGTCGCCTAGTAGCTTGGTCGGTGGATAGCTGGATAGCGGGATAGCTGGGTTGTCCACGATTTTAGGAGTGGCAGTGGTTACTTTGCCTTTGCCCGTGTGTAAGTAATCTCCATCGACTTGATGTACTTTTCACCTTGCTTCATATACATGGTGAAAATCCTGGTGTTTTTATCTTTCATGACGGTCACGTTCTTGCCCGCGGTGGTCGCACCGGTGGGGTCTTTTCCTTTGGTTAACATGGTCAGGGTTTTTGAAGCAGCGTCATAATCGCCTTCCATCTGATCTGCATAGGGCTTGGATGAGTCGACCCAAACGCCAACGTATTTTTTCTTTTCTGGATCGTATCCGAAGGTACCGTGTCCCACGAATTGCTGCCCGAAAAATTCACCCTTGAAAGTGGACACTGTCCATAGCTCACCAACTGGCTTGTTTTCTTCTTCTCCTTTGAATTTCTGGGGTTCACCTTCACCAAGCCACATCTTGATGGCGGCATCCCACTTTCCATGCTCTTTTTTCAACACAGCATGAGCATCGGTCGGTTCGTACTGCTGTCCAAAAGAAACGGAGCCCAAAACGAAAACACCGGCAAGCGACATAAAGTAAATCTTACTCATTGATTCTCCAAACGAAATTTAGCGGAATTGTTCGGTCTGATTTTGATTCTTGCGATTCTCCCTGAAAATGCATCGGGTCCGATGCAAAACCGGCTTGAATGTGCAAAATTGAATGTTCGAAATTGCGCGTAAGACCTGGGAAGCGAATTGGTTGCCCGATCGAAATATCATGAAAAAAGAAACTTCTGGTGGATAACGATGAATTGTTTGTACTTTACTTCTGACCTGATGTTCACCTCACGTGTCAAACCGGTCGCCCAAGAAATGGGGGCATTGCTTAAGTTTCCGGGGTTTGAACAGATCGATTTTGACTCGAAACCAGATCTTGTCATTTTTGATCTCGAATTCGTTGGCAAAGAAGAGCTAAAAGGGCTGATGGAAAAATTTGTTTCCCTGTGGGGTAACGACCTGCCTCGCATTATCGCGTACGGCCCTCACGTAAAAGAGGCACGCCTCCAAAATGCTCGTGATTGTGGAGTCCCGGAAGTCATTACCCGCGGACAGTTCAACAAAGGGTTTGCGGCCTACTTTGCAAATGCGTAAGTCAATTTCAGAACGCTTACCCATCGAAGATTTAGAAATCGGCTCTTTCAAGGGCGGCAGCGGGGTGAATCAAGGCTGACTGATGTGAAATACTCCGATGAGAATGGCGACAATGCATGGCAACTTTGCTTTCCAATGTTTTTCTTTCAGAAAGAGGACGCCGTAGGCAAACGCAATGATGACCGATGTTCTACGCATGGTTGACACAATAGAAACTAACGCCGAACTGTCTGCCAGACTGCAAAAATAGAGATAGTCCGCGATCAAAAGGAAAATGGCGATCAAGGGTATCGACCATCGCCATTCAAAACGGGTGGTCGCTCTATCAAATCGAAACCAATAAAGTGTCAACGGCGTCATCACCGGCACAAGGTAGATCGAAAACCAGGCTTGGACGACCATCGGCGAAAATCCGAGTTGCTGTAAAAGATACTTGTCATAAAGCCCGCAGCCGGCCCCGATGAACGTGGCGAACACCATAACCAATACCCAGCCGTTTTTGACAAAGTAGATTCCTTCTCGTGCTCCCACGAACGAAAAACTCAGAAACGCCGTCAGAATAATCGCCATCCCGATCCATTGGCTAGAGCCAGGTCTTTCACTCAAGAACATCACCGCCACGAAAATCGTCCAGATCGGGCTGGTCGAGCGAATGGGAGACGCAATCGAAATCGGCAAGTGCTTTAATGCAAAAAATGCGAAGATCCAGGAGGAGCCCACCATCAACGCTTTGATAAATAGCAAACAGTGTTCTTCAATCGAAATTCTAGATAACTGTGCGACAGAAGAAGTGACTTGGTTGGGAAAGAAAAAACCGGTCAAAACCGGAATGCCCCAAATCACCGCAGCCGTCGAAACATTGAGAAGCAATACGGGGGGAACAGCATTGCCCGTGACCGCTTTCTTTTTGGCAATATCATAAATCCCCAAAAAGATGGCGGATAAGAGACTTAATGCGATCCAGGATTCCATTGGCTGCTTCTACTTGATTTGTGACTGATCAAATGAGTTGAGTTGAGAAGTTCATGCATTGAGGACGACCTCCATCGCAGGAAATAAAGTTCATCAAAACGATATTCTGGTATTGAAATTGTGAGGCAATAGGATTTCTCGATAAGAAAGACCTTCTAGTTCTTTAAAGCAATTTCGTTTCGCCAAACCTAGGAATGGTTTGACACAATCGCTCATGATGAAATTTAACGATCAGCTGCCATTGATTGTCAGCTGATTCAGTCTATAGATTTCGACCGGGTTTCTTTGCTGGCCGATCTTTTCCGTTTGAGCGTTCGGAGACGAACGTCCAAAAAAGCGAGATGATACTAAAGCTCGAGTCGGGTTAGACAGTTGGAAAATTGGACGTGAGTCGTCGACAACCGGGCCGTTAGATCGACCAAGCAAGGAGGTGTCATTCTCGCAAATTGTGTTCAACGGCTTTTTTAAAGCTAATCGTCACTGCCCGGCGAAAGCCTTGATTGAACCTCGCTCGGGTTTTTCAATTGACAAACACTATGCGAGTTGGCTGGCCGGTTTTTTTCAATCTCCAATTTACTATCGGTTGACAACAGGCGGCGCGGGCAAGTTGATCGTTTTTTTGTTATCGGAGAGTTCATGGACATAGTGTTTGAGTAGGCCATAAGTGGATTGAAACTCGGGGTGCCCAGCCAATTCTGAAAACCGACGGTCACTTCGTACTACTTCAAAGTGTTTGAGGCATTCGTTGATCGCCTCAGCCGACGGATGACCTGTTCCCTGAAAAACCTCCACAGGTATTCCAAGATATCGTTGCCAATTTGGGTCGAGCAATTTGTACATCTCGGGAGCTATCTTGGCCAGTTGGTCTCGAAGATGGTCAACCTCAAGCATCGAATGCTGTTGGGCAAGGATTTTCGAATTCGTTTGCGCAGAAGCTTGAATAGCAGGGACTGGTTTGGTTAACGGCCGCGCATTGGCAACAATGTTTTTTCCGGCGTATTTGATTACCTCGTTCCCCAATTGCTGAGCGCTCGCCGGAATCACAACAGGTCCACCAGGTGTCGCTGCCCGATAATAGTTCGCATTACTCATTGTGTTCGTTCGGATCACGGATCCATCGATGGAAACACCGGCGAACAACCCACGGCTTCTGGAGTACGAATAAATCTGCGCTCCTAAAACGCTGTCCGTCGCTGCGGCGCCTTGTCGCCCGATCGGGCCTGCGGCGACAGCAGCATCAGCACCCAGAGCAATTCGACCGGATAAAAGACCTTGGACGCTCTTCTTGGTTTTGAACACAAGCACGACGTCAGTGGATTGGACGCCGACTTGCCAGCCGACGTTTCCGCCGGTCAGTGTGATGAATATGGGCGCATGCCATCCTCCTTTTTCGTCGCGTATCATGACAACACCGTTTCCGTGACGGGCGCCGACGACAAAACTGCCTTTGATAACACCTGGAATGATCGCCACCGCTTGAGCGTCATTGAGCATGTTACGGGGAATTCCATTGGCTGGAATCTTCATGATCTCGTTGAGCACGTTGACCGATTCCTGCATAATTCGATCTTCCTTGAACTGGGCAGACCCGGTGGTGCAAATAAACGTTAACAAGCCCAAACAAATCACTTGCACTGCGTTCGACGAGCATTTCATTACATGTTTCCTTCCGTGACACCAAATTAAGTACGGCTGACCGAAATTTACCGTAACAACCGTTATTTCGAACTAAGTTATTCCGATTTGCGAAACAGGGTCAATACGAACCTGAACGTGACTTTGACAATGCGAGTTGGCAGCGCCTGCAAACAGCTTTGAAAGCGGGGCACGGTAACGCTGGTTGACGGTAGATTGAAATCGCAATTAAATCTTTTCCCCGTCAGTTCGGTATTCAGGATTCCCATTTGCCGCCGCCTTGTGCGTTGAAGTGTTGATCCAGCCAGATCCAACTCATTCAGATCCAACTCCTTCTCAATGGGTTGCCGGATAATTGTCGGTGCCAAGACTTAGTCGGCAACGCCGAACTCACCATTTACCGCGGAGACAGGAAACGTTTGTGTTGATCGGCAAGCAAACAACCGCAGTTGCTTCTACCGGTCGACGGACAAGTTTGTTGGTCGTTATTCAAAACCAATCGCCTTCTGTTCTCCGTGTTCTTTTCGGAACGACGAGGTTGAACGAATGCCAGCCCCGGCTTTGAATCAAATACTCCACTCATGCATGCCGCTACGGGCTGTATGCCGCGCTGGGTTACGTGTTGTTGAATTCTAAACTGTCCATAATTGTAATGAACGTGATAGTAATGACTTGCCCATGGTTTTGTGTGCTCATGGCATCCCGCGAATGCGGTTCAAACGGCGGCGCGGCGCACCCTCTCAAAGACCTGGCCAAAGACTATCTTGACTGGCCAATTGTTAGCGAACACACTGAAAGGCAGGTTTTTTGTGGCCTTATGGTACGTTATTGATTTGCAAGATCTCGCAAGGCGATTGATAACAAATTGATGCACTGAAGTGTCGTAGCAAGTCGATTATCGAATCAGCGTCCAATATCGTGACCCTGTGAACAAAATCGTTTTGCTGTGAGGCTTATGTTTGAGGGGTATCAACCGTAATGGTTCGTTGTCTCAATTTTGTGTGTGCAATATTAGATCGCGGTTCGTTTATTGCAGCGGAGTCCGCATTGAATGATGAGACTTGGATTCACGAATTTCATATTGTGTTTGCAGCCAACCGAAGCCCCCATCAATTTTCGCCGTATCTTTCTCTCCAAGGACACTTTCGATGCTTTCGATCAACGGACCAGCCCGAACAAATTGTAGTCGAATTTCTCGCCGAGAAATTCTATCGGCTGGTGGTGCGGGATTGTTGGGTATGTCGTTGCCAAACGTCTTGAGAGCAGAAGGTTTGGCGAACGCGGTTCATTCACCGGCCAAAGCAAAATCCGTCATCTTTTTGTTTCTTTTTGGCGGCCCAAGTCAATTTGAGACGTTTGACATGAAACCCGATGCGTCAGCAGAAATTCGCGGTCCCTTTCATCCGATCGGCTGTCGAACACCTGATTTGCTGATTTCCGAACATTTGCCCAAATTGGCCAACGTCTCCGATAAATATTGCGTCGTTCGGTCAATGACACATACGTTTAATGATCACAGCGGCGGCGGACATTACATTCAAACTGGAAAGCGATGGCACGTTCCGGTTGGCGGAGGTTTTTCGGCTACGCCCGACGATTGGCCGTCATTTGGTTCGGTTGTCGAATATCTGGAGCAGCATCAACCGGGTGGGCTGACGCGGGAGTTGCCCAACTACGCCGTCGTTCCTAATCGATTGGGAAAACTGCAATCGGGCGGGCAGTATGTTCGGCCGGGTGAATATTCTGGCTGGTTGGGAAAGCCCTACAATCCGCTGACAACCTCCATTGCAAAAAAGTCCAGCAGCGACAATCCGTATTGGAGGAAATGCACGGACCAAGAATTGTCCTTCGAATTGGAAGGTTTAGGAAAAGCGGTTTCGCTGGATGTCATGCGGCGACGAGTTGCGTTGACGAAACAATTCGACGAAATCCGTAAATTGCGGAATCAATCTTTAGAGGTCGGTCCTGATCCGTTTCGCGATCGTGCGATCGCGATGGTGACCTCTGGAAAAACAAGATCTGCTCTTGATATTCAAAAAGAAAAGCCACAGACTCGCGACCGATATGGGCGGCATTTGTTTGGGCAATCCTGTTTAATGGCGCGGCGATTGGTCGAAGCCGGAGTCCGATTTGTCACGGTGCATTATGATTGCGTCGACGGATACAGTTGGGACTCGCATCGCAACAGCGATGATGTGAAGAAGAATTTGTTGCCGACTTTTGACCAAGGATGCGCGACTTTGATTTCTGACTTGGACGAGCGTGGCTTGCTGGACGAAACAATGGTGGTTGCGATTGGGGAAATGGGGCGAACTCCAAAGGCAAATAAAAACTGGGGGCGCGATCATTGGAGCACGCTTTTTCCTGCGTTGATTGCCGGCGCTGGCGTGAAAGCTGGATCGGTTTACGGAAAATCCGACAACATGGGCGCCTATCCAACAGAGCACCCGGTCAGTCCCGAAGATTTGGCGGCAACCCTGTATTGGCGGATGGGAATTGACCCGGGATTGATGCTTGCCGATTCGTTAGGACGACCAACGCCGATTGTTGACCATGGTAAACCGGTCAAAGGCATTTTTGGGTAATGCACGTTTGACGGAATCTGACCTGCTCCAAAAATCGTAAACGGATATCTCAAAACTCACCAAGAGGACCAAATGCCAGGCAATGCTTAGAGAATAGCGACGTCTGTTTCGTGCATGATGATCAGTGACACTCATTGGAAATACTGATCAACGCCATTCTGACGACGCGACGTGCCAGGCCATTGCCCACAATCTGCGTCCATTTTTTCGAGCAATCCCCACTTTCTGGCAGTTAAGTAAAAGGATGGATCATGGTATTGCGACAGGTTTTGGTGGTTGGAAGCAGCCAGCAACCAAGAGAAGCAGCCATGTTTTGTCGGACATTGCCTTTGGCAATCATGGACATCGCTTTTGTGCCCTGCAATTCAACCTGTGGTGGGTGACCCAACAAAAAAACCGAGCCGAAAACTGGTTTCGACTCGGTTTTTTAAGGGTGGATAAGGGGACTCGAACCCCCGACCCTCGGAATCACAATCCGATGCTCTAACCAACTGAGCTACATCCACCATGGTTTTGATCTGTTCGACTTTAGTTAAGCAAAAACGCTCAAGTCCAACGACGTCTCAGATTTTATTGAATTGGCTCCATCTGGTCAACTTGGTGACGCCATATCGACTCGAAATGGGACAAGAATGGGGCTAAGAAGGTTCACGAGTATCAGTTGCGCAGGTTTTGAGACTCTTCAGCCGTCCCTAATTCTCGTTGCCACGATTCAATCAAACGCATGGCTTCAATTGGTGTTAGAGAATTGATGTCGGCGTTTCGGATTTCGTCCAGCAACGGGTGAGGCTCAAAACCAAAGAGTGTCATTTGCAAATCGCCGCTTTTGCGACTGGCCTTTCGGGCTGCGGGTTCCTTATCAATTTGCTCATTTTCCAAATGCGACAAGATTTGTTTTGCGCGTTCGTTGACTTCTATCGGAACCCCCGCCAATCGAGCGACATGGATTCCGTAGCTTTTATCCGCCGCACCCGGAACAATCTTGTGAAGAAAAACGACGTTGTCGTCCCATTCCTTCACAGAAACGTTTAGGTTTCGGACGCCACTCATATCGTCCTGCAGTTGCGTCAGTTCATGATAGTGCGTCGCAAAGAAAGTGCGACAACCTACCCGATCATGCAAATGTTCGACGATCGACCACGCCAAAGAGAGCCCGTCATACGTACTTGTCCCGCGACCGATTTCATCCAGAATCACAAGACTTCGCGTTGTGGCAGTATTGAGAATTCGTGCTGTTTCGGTCATCTCGACCATAAACGTACTTTGCCCTCGAGATAATTCATCACTCGCGCCAACCCTCGCAAAAATACGATCGGCAATTCCAACGACCGCAGACTTTGCCGGCACGAAACTGCCTATTTGCGCCATCAGACAGATAAGTGCTGTTTGGCGAATGTAGGTGCTCTTACCGGCCATATTTGGTCCGGTGATAAGCAGAACCATGCCTTCATCGGCACCGGCCACAGAGTCATTGGGAATGAACGTTCCCTCCGGTTCGATAATATCCAAAACGGGATGGCGTCCATCGATGATTTTCAATTCCGGATCGTTGATGACGTCGGGGCAGCAGTAATTTCGTTCGGCTGCGATTTCAGCCAGCGACAATAGCACATCCAACTCGGCAAGCGCGATCGCGGTTAGCTGCATTTGCGATGCGGCTTTCTGAACGAAGTCCCGAATTTCAACGAAAAGTTGATATTCAAGCTCGCTGACTTTCTCATCAGCGGCAAGAACTTTTTCTTCATATTCCTTTAATTCCGGAGTGATGTACCGCTCCGCGTTTTTAAGCGTCTGCTTGCGGATAAAGTAATCGGGGACCTTATCTCGATGGGTGTTGGTGACTTCAAGATAATAGCCAAATACTTTGTTGAACCCGACCTTGAGACTGGAGATTTCTGTCTCGTCGAGAATCTTTCGTTGGTAATTCGCAATCCATTGCTTGCCGCCTTTTGCAAGCTCTCGATACTGATCGAGCTGTTCGTCGTAGCCATCCTTTATAAAGCCGCCATCACCAGGATTCAGCGGCGCATCTTCCTTGATTGCGTCGTCTATCTTCATGCGAACATCAGGACACAAATCAATCCGTGATTCAATCTCGCAAACCAACTTACTCGAACACCCTGTTAATTTCGCTTTTACTTTAGGAAGACTCGATAAAGTCCTTCCAATAAAAACCAAATCTCTCGGCGACGTTTTGCCGGTCATCACGCGTGTGATCAATCGTTCTAGATCATAAATGCCTTGTAGAAATTTGCGGCATTCGTGACGCAACTCTGATTCGCTGAGCAATTCCGCGACCGCTTCTTGACGTCTCTTGATGACATTCAAATCGGTCAAAGGGTTGTTGAGCCATTCGGCAAACAGCCTTGCCCCCATTGGGGATTTCGTTCGCTGAATCGCACCCAGCAATGATCCATCGCGTGATCCATCGCGAATCGTTCGAGTTATTTCAAGGCTGCGTCGCGTTGCCTGATCGATCTCAAGCGTTTGTCCTGTCTTGTATTTTTCAAGTCGGTCAATGTGCTGAAGCGAATTTTTTTGCGTCTCCTGCAAATAACACAGGATTGCACCTGCCGCGCGAACGGCGAGGCCGTCAGTAGATTCATCGAAACCGAATCCGTCCAAGGTCTTGGTACCGAAATGGCTGCAAAGATTTTTTTGGCTTTCTTTCAGGCCGAATGACCAACCAGGACGTGAGGTCGTCATCATTCCCGGGTACTCGTAGAGCAATGGAGAATCATTGTCCGCGACCAAGCATTCCGACGGAAGAATTCGCGACAGTTCATCTTCCAGATCAATGAACTGCCCCGAAAAAAATCGTCCTGTGGAAAGCTCAACCCACGCAATGCCAAATTGCAATTCTTTTTCGCCAGCAATGACTGCCGAAAGGTAGTTGCATTCCGACGGATCAAGTAGCTCGTCGTCGGTCACGGTACCCGGTGTCACCACTCGAGTGACTTCGCGTTTGACGATTCCTTTCGCTGTTTTCGGGTCTTCGACCTGTTCGCAAACCGCGGCGCGAAATCCGGCTCGAATGATTTTTGCGAGATAGCCATCCAGTTGATGGTAAGGAAAGCCGGCCATCGGAATTGGGTTCACACTCTTGTCACGACTGGTTAGCGTCAGCCCCAGAATTGACGCAGCGTTTTTCGCATCTTCAAAGAACAATTCGTAAAAGTCGCCCATTCGAAACAGCAATAGCGCATCGCCACACGTTTTTTTTGCTTCATGGTATTGCCGCATCATCGGCGTCGGTTCGTCTTTTTTCGCCATTGAATAAATTTACCAAGTGAACCGCAAAAAGTAAGTCACGCGTCGCCAACAAAAAATGGCTTGCATGCACGTTTCCGGATTTACGATTCATTCAACTCCGCTTGTCGTTGCTTTTTCCCGAATCGTCATAATTTCAAACGCATTGCGAATTACCGGCACAAGCGATTTTGTTGATTCGGTCAGATTCTCAATATCAGCTGAAGACTCCACCTCAGCGAATTGGAGTCATCGGGTCTGACGACGGATTTTATTGATTCAAATCGTCACGCAAACGCTGGAAGATTTTTTCCAAGCGGTTTCTGACCGATTTTGTCGACGTAAATAACAATCGCCACGCGATTTGCTTGTCGCTCAATCCCTCAAGATGCCAGGTGACAATCTTGCGATCCTTTGGGTCATCCAGCGATTGGAAGAGGTTGGTGTAACTTTCCTTCAAGGCCGCTCCTAAATGTGGATCAATCTCATTCAGTGAGATCTCTGGAACGCCCCGTATGGAACTTGACACATCCTTTTCAAAATTTCCAGCATGTTTGACGTTTCCGCCTCCACGTTTCTGTGCCGTGAATTTATCGAAATGGTCTATCACACGGCGTACCGTCATCTTGGCGAGCATTCGCCAAAGTTGATTTCGATTCGACAGGCCTTTATATTTACCGTTGACGATCCCGTCGAAAAACTCAGTCAGGACTCTATTGGCAATGTCATCTTCGTCTTCGATTTGCTTCAAATGAGGCGTCATTTTTGATCGCGCGAATCCCACAAGCCGATTCCAATACTTTTCAGTCAATTGCTCTAATGCGATCACTCGACCGAGTCGTGCGTCATGGATGTGCCGGGAAACCGAGCCGTCAGAAACCGAGCCGTCGGAAACCGAGTTGTCGGAAACCGAGTTGTCAGAAACCGAGTTGTCATCAAATGCTTCCCTGACTGACGAATCGAACTCAGGCAGGAAATAATCCGAAGAAGAACTTGAATCGGTCATCGTAACGGAAACGGCACTATTGATTGATTATCGTGAAATTCTTTCGACATCGAGTCATTGACAAACGAGTGGGCAGTCCTCCCAATTGTAGCCAAACACGATAGACTTTTACTTTTATTGTTACCAATGGAATGGGTTCGTCAATTCGTAAAATCCGTTTCTTAAAAGTTGGCCTGCGTTTTGAGTTCGTCAGCAAAAAGCGGATTTCTACGGAGCGGCGAGAAGTTCTATCGTCAACAATTACATCGATGCTGCGGACATGCAGGTCATTCGCGTTGTGCTCTCATCTGTTTTGAGAAACAAACGACAAATCAAAGAAATCTCTTGGGGCTTTTGTGAAATCAGAATTTATTTTCGTCGCGTGCAAATCCGAAGCAAACGACTTTGTCAAATCCGAGGTCTCGAAATTGGCGGCTGAATGGAAGCCTTCGTTTTCTCGTCCCGGTTTCTTGACCTTTAAAGTCGATGGTGGCAATCCCGATTTGGCACGCCTCAATCATTCTCGCTTCATCCGCACGCTGGGTGTCAACATTGGCAAGTTTGCAAAATTCGACTCGCTTGCTTTTGATTTGAAGGCTGCGGTTGATTCTTTTGCAAACGAAGCTGGCGACGGTTTTTTTCAGCATCTACATTTTTGGCCCCGAAACATCGGGAAGAATGATCAATCGATTTTTGCATTTTTCCAATGGTTACATTCAGAAATGGATGATCCGATTCGTTTGCAGTTAAAGGCGTTTTCGGAAGCCCATCAGCTACCGCTGAACCGAACTGCCAGTAGCGATGAAAAAGTCCTCAACGTGATTCAGATCGATGAAGATCAATTTGCGATTGGCTGGCACGAAGTTAAATTACGGCAGCAAAAATGGCCGGGCGGAGTCCCTCGATTTCCGATTCCAGATTCTGTTGTATCGCGGGCTTTTTTCAAAACAAAAGAAGCCATGATGTGGTCTCGTTTTCCGTTCCAAGAGGGTGACGTTTGTGTTGAATTAGGGAGCGCTCCGGGCGGTTCAGTTCAAGCGTTGCTGGATGCCAAGTTGGAGGTCATCGGCATCGATCCCGCCGTCATGGACGAGTCCATCATGGCGAATCCCAGTTTTACTCACATGAAAAAACGGAACGCCTACATCAACAAAAAAGATATCGCCGACGCGAAATGGTTGTTCGCCGATTCAAATGTGGCGCCGCAGCATACTCTCGATTCCGTCGCTGAAATTGTGAACAACCAACATACGAGTGTCCACGGTTTGGTTTTGACTCTTAAGTTACTCCAAGATAAATTGACCCACGAGATTAATCAGTATGCGGCAACGGTAAAGTCATGGGGTTTTAACTTTGTGCGAGTCCGGCAACTTGCATTTAATCGAAACGAAGTCTGTTTGATTGCGTTGAAACGAAAGTCGCTTCTACGATTTGGAAAAGTTAAATCGAAATCGAGTAAACCCAATCCCGTTGCTTCAACGCCAAAAGAGAATCAATCAAAGACGCCAAAGCCAAACAAGCCATCGGAGAACTCGCCGAAAGCCAATGAATCCAGTACCAATGAGTCAGGCATCAGCGAGTCAAAAAGCGCTGAGTCAAAAAGTGCTGAGTGAACGATGACGGAACTGTCCGTCCTCCGGCGACGATTGCAGTGTAGAAAAAGAATTCATCAAGGCAGCTTGAAATTAAAAACGCAGCTTTAGCACAACGGACTATGTCTGCGGCTAGTTTGTCGAATGTTGATGTTTTTGTGTGCTGGCGGATGAAGCGTGAAAGCGATCGTCTAGCGATCGTCTAGCGATCGTCTAGCGATCTTCTAGCGATCACTGAAGAGCGAGGAAACTGCCGGAGAGATGGTGCACGCTAAATCACCAAGCGTTTATCGCTTTTATTTAAACTGAATTTCATCGCCCGAGGGGTTTCGATAAAGCGTTTCGGCAAGTAACCCGGGCGTACCTGGGATTTCTGCCGACCGCTCCATGTGCCAGTCGCGATGTGTCGGGATAAATTCCGAATGGTAGGGCCAAGCCGTAAACGGATCAAATTCCAAGTCGCGCGAAAGTTTACTTGAGTTCATTGTGACGTTTCCGGCGCGAGGGGGCATCGGACCTGCCTCAATGCGATAGCAACCATCCAGCCAACGGGGATCGTAACCGCCAACTCGATTGACGATTTGTGCGATTTCGTAAAGGCTGAGCCGATGCTTTCCTCCGGCATGATAAATCCCCGAATATTCGCCAGCAATCATGTGTTCAAATAATCGATTCAAGCAATCGGTATAAGTTGGAGTGCGGACTTCGTCATAGTAAAGTGTAGCGGGGCGATTGTATTTAAATCGGTTTTGAATCCAGTCAATGGCACCAGCATGTCCGTTGTAACTGATTCCCATGGGTAAGCTGATTCTCAAGATTGCCGCGTTCGGAGTTTCCTTCATCACATAATCCTCCGCCATGACCATTGTCTTTCCGTAGACCGTAACCGGGTCGGTCGGATCGGTTTCCCTGTGCCCGCCGCCTTGAGTCCCAGAAAAAACCAAATCTACCGAAAGGTGAAGCAACCGAGTCGAAGTCCCTTTGATCTGTTCCAATAGGTTGGCGATGCCTTGAACGTTGACGCGATAAGCCATGTCGAAATCTAGTTCGCAGTGTTTGAGTGCACAGCTACCACCCGAATTGAGAACGCTTCGAAACTGATGTTCATCGAAAAGCTTCTTTAGGGAATCGGTGTCTTCGACGTCGCTGCCAATGATCCCCTCTCCTGACATCGTCCAAAGGTCTTTGCGACGCAAACCGAAGACTTGGCCAGGGTACTTTTTGTGAAAATACTGAAACGCGTTGTAGCCAGCGACACCCGCCAGACCAGTAATAAGGAGTGGAAGCCTTGGTGGAACGTCGATTCCCGAGCGTTGGGCTTTGTTGGTTTTAGAAGTTTCGATCGCTTCGTCTTTTGTCATGCCAGAAATGTTGAACTCCGATTGCGCGAAATTCGGTCGGTTGTAAGTAGTGATAGGACTGAGAGCTAAAACATTGTGAAACGAATCACAAAGCCTGGGTCGTTCAAGGGTTTAAGGGAGCGAAAGAGCACTTAAGTGATAATCGACGTTTCAAATTGCGATTTTGTAGTTTGCAATAGAACTGTAAACTGCTTAGAATTATCAACGCATTAGCGATTCTAATAATTCAATAGCCGGAATCGCTTGCACGGAACACGTTTTTATCTTTTCTCTTTTTAGATCCTTCAATATTCAATTAAGGTTCGACCAACGCGGCGGATTGGACAATCGATGCGTTGTTATCTCTCTTCTTTATTGTCCGGACCTTTGGTCCTAAAACAACCATCAGGTGTAACAACCTGGGAGGTGCAGAATGGCTATGGCAAAACTTCGAGTTCTCTCGGACGATGAGAAAGATGGAGTCGACGCAAATGCGCCGGTTTCTGTTAATCGAATTCGACACGTAAGAGAGCAACAAGGCGTTTCTCTTCGGACAGCGGCGCGGCGAATGAACAAAGATATTCGTTCAATCCGATCCGAAGAAGACGAAGACTCAGATCTTAGAATCAGCCAACTTAAACGTTGGCAGGAAGTCCTCGATGTTCCAATGATTGATTTGCTGCAAGAACCGGGTGGACCCTTGTCCCGTCCAGTTCTTGAGCGAGCCAAATTGTTGCGAATTATGAAGACTGCGGTGTCGATAGCAGAAAACGCTACCGAAGAACCCATCCAACGATTCGCTCAAATGCTTAGAGAACAGTTGATCGATCTGATGCCGGAATTGGAAGAAGTGCCCGGTTGGCACTCAATCGGTCAAAGACGCGGTTTAGATGAAATGGGAAGAATTGCGGAGCATCCAGTAATGGACTCGCACCTCGGTTCTGGTAATTACGTCGATTGAAATTGCAGCTTTGATCAGCAAAGAGGTAAAAGCCGTTCGCTTCGTTTGAAGCGAACGGCTTTTTTAGTATCTCATTTTGGCGAAGTGGAATGTTTTACGTCGAAACCAGTTTGTAACTGATCCCCATTACTTTCACTTTCGCCTTTCCGTATCGAGGAAACTTCCCTTCCACCTCTTTTGATTTGGCTCTTTTGGCCTCGGCTTCTTGGGCGGTAATCCAAAGATCAACGAGTGCTTGGGCAACTTCCTTGTAGAACTTCTCCTGCCCTTTGTTGTATTTCGGATTGTCGTGGGGATTCGGGTCAAATTTGTACTTCTGAACTCCCCTCTTGCTTCCGGAGACTCCAATTTGAATGCCTCGGCTGCCCGCACCGCCCTTGCTTAATTGCTGCTCCTGATATTTGAATTCGACTTCCTCGAAATCCTTCTTCTTGACCTTGATTGAGCCACTGACAACAGCCATTTACTTCTCCTATTAGCATTTGGTATGAGAGCCGACACGGGCGTGCTGCGCCCAAGCGTACAGTCAATTTCAACGGGTCGTCGCTCGCAGCCCAGGTTCACTCCGTTACTCACCCGTGCCGAAAATTTGAAATAGGGACGAAGGATAGCACTTCTATCATCGCAGAGCCTATCTCCACATCGGCTGCAACCAAGCCTGTTGTTTCTGTCCTTTGAGCGAAGGATTCGGATGCGATGAGCTGGAAGTAATCACGACACGCACATAAAGTTCGTCACCCGTAAGTTTGTAACTGGGATTCAGTTCATTGCTTTCTTTGAGAACGACTCCCACGCTTTTCAATTCCGAAACGTCCACATCTTTTTTGGTTCCGATAAATTGCGTTTTGTACGTCACACCTTTTGCTGCCTTGATCGAAACGGAAAACGTTTTGGCTGAATCGTTGTGTGCAAAGGAATTGACTTCGACGCCGCTAGATGCGTAGAAGTCACCCGCCTCCAATGCATTGATTAACTTTGATGGTGTTAGCTTGGCTGCCTTGACCATCACCCAACCCCTGCCAGGCGATGAACCCGTCGTGCCAAAATAATTGTGTGAGTCGTCCGTTGCGATTCCATACAGGGGTGGCAGCTTCATTTTTCCAATTCGAATGGTGTTGGCGATATCCCACATTTTCTCCAAGCTGGGGCGTTTGGCGTCGCCCAATTGATTAACACTTGGGTGTCCGTTGTAGACTTCAAAAAACTTTTCCTCAACGACGGCCGCTAGGTCTTCTGCGGACACGGCCCATCCAAAATTCGGGTGATTCAAATGGGCGAAAATGGGACGCCCGACTCGCTCTTGCTGCCGCTTGATCGCTTTCAGATTATTGGAGATCGTATCGCGAACGCTCGTCCCACCTTGGGGTTTGATTAGATCTTGCAGGTTGGTCGCATTGATGTGGATCGGTAGGCGGCCAAAATGATCGGTGATTTCCTCCGCTTGGATCATCAAAAACTTTTCAGGCTCATCAAAGAGTGCCTTGAATTCATTGAGCGGTTTTAGCCGGACTTCCGTCTTGTTGTCCTTCATCCGGGTTTCAACCCAATCGCCACCAAAAACTTTTTGGTAACGCTCAAAGCCGGTTTTCGATCCTCGCCGTTTTACCACCTCGACGTCCATCCATTTCTGGCCGACACTCAAAATATTGTGATCAGAAAGTCCCAAAAAATGGTACCCGCGGTCTTTGTACCATTTGCAAATCATCTCTGGAAAATCATTGCCGTCACTCCAGAGTGAATGCGTATGCAGATTTCCCTTGTACCAATTCTGAGATCCCGATTTGCTGGAATCCTGAGCTAGAAGTGCGGAAGGCTGTAGAGAATTTACAGCGAAAAAGACGGTTAACAGAAGCAAAATTGACAGGCGTTTCATGGGTTGGAATCTACTGATGTCGGTAGGAATGTGTAAGCTTTTAATCTTCGATTGGGTGGTTTTATCGCGGAAGTTCGTCTGGTCCATAGTTCGACTCACCACGCAGCCATCTGTTGCCGTAGGGTCATTGGGCGGCGAACTTCCCTTGATTGTAACCGGATCAACACAAGATTTCAGTTGACAGGCTCAAAGGGGATAAAAGAAAGAAGTTTAATCCACGATGCGCTTCGATTAAACGCCGGGAGGATTAAGATGCTGGGTTCAGATGTCGGCAAAGCGATCCGCGCCGATACGCCTGGCAATGTAAATGCTGGGGGTTTTCACCGGTAATTTTTCACCGGTAATTTTTGTCCAACTCGCTCCTCAGCAGAGCCTCCGCTGTATGGTGCAGCGATCGGCGAGCGTTTGGCAGTGCAGTGCTGTTCTAAAACACAACTGCTGCGGTGACCAATCCGATCACAAACGCCATTGTGACTTTCAAGAAGATTTTGACTTGAGAAGGTTGTAATCCATCTCCGATGGTAAGTTGTCTTAGCTGAGCAATCAATTGCGTCATCCGTTTGTTATCTCTCTCAATACTTGGGAAAGGCCTAATTGCCTTTGGGCCAAGAGAATCCGGAAGCTGGTTGTGAAAAACCGTTTCCCGAATTTTGGGGCGAGGAAAATCCGCCGCTATTCTGATTTGGCCAACTGAACCCACCTTTAGGCTGTGAAAAGCCTCCAGCTCCAGTCGGCCAAGAAAATTGCCCTGTTGGGGCACTGAACCCACCACGAGGAGTTGAAAAACCACCCATTGGCATCGAACCGTTTCGCGGAAACGAAAAACTACCACGTGGAAAACTACCACGTGGAAAACTACCACGTCGCACAATTTGCTGTGCACGTCTCGCCGCCGCTGGCCTCTTAGAACCAGGCAAGACGAATCCGGTAAACGTGTTCGCGTTCTTTAATTTGTACTTGGCCAGCGATTGTGATTCAAAATCTTGGCTCAGACAACCCCCCGCGCTAACCACGACCAATATCGCGGAAATCGTTTTAAATGCTTTCTCGAAACTCACGTATAATCCCGACAACAATCTAAAAAGCTTGAAAGGTGGTGAAATTTCCAATTCGCTTGGAACTTTTATACCTACAGCATAAGCCCCGAAATCCTAGTGTGCAACCAACTAATTTAAGGGCTTTCAGGCCTCTAGGTGCTCGTCTAAAGGGTCGAATTTCGGCATTGAAATGATCAGGACCTTCATTTGGCCGATCGCACGATGCATCGTGTTGGAACGTATGTAAATGCATTGGCCCGGTTTCACATTCATTATTTCGCCATTTAGCTCCATTTTCGCGTCTGCATCGCACTCAAGGAAGTAATAGACTTCGGAATGTTGTTTGTGATAATGACTTCTTGCTTCCGCTGAAATTTCTGTAACGTGCACGGTACCGGGAAAATCGACAGTGTCGGCAAAAGCTCTTTTTGCCTGTCCGCACGGGCAAGCTACTGATTCGATTTTGGAAAAGTCGACGAACTCAAACGGTGCCATCGAACCCGTTTCAGAATCTCCATTTTCGTTTGACATGGTTTTTCGGTGCGTTGAATTCGGCTGAAGTATATGAGGGGCATTACGAACGAGCCTGCCACTATTGGGCCATTTTACCATTAATACTCTCATGCATCGCTGCATTTGAGGCCAATTTTCACAAGGTAGCTATGTTGCCGTCCCAAATCTATCTTCACTTCATGGTCGTCCGGTTTGTCTTGCACATGGGGAATCGAAATTTAATGCACATAACGAGATTGACATTCCTTTTGATTTTGGGTTTGGCATGGATCCCGCAATCAGGCTGGGGCCGTCAATCACAGGAGCAAATCGCAATCAAAAGTGGTTTGAAGTTCTTGATCCAGAACCAAAGCGATGATGGCAATTGGAAATCTGATTATTACGGCAACTTGAAGCAAGGTGCCGCGATCACATCGTTGGTACTTTATGCGATCTCCAACTGCGATCAGAAAACGATTGAGCAGTACGTATCGGAAATCAAAAACGCATTTGCCTTTCAGCGTTTGGGCATCCAGAAAAATGGTTACGTGTCGAATGTGAGCGGTCCGGACTATGCAGTTTACGCGACCTCGTTTTTGATCTTGGCAAACGAAAATTTCACGCACAAGTCGAAATTGAGATGCCTCAGCATCGCCGAAATCAAATTGCTGCAGAAATTTCTTTGCGACGCGCAGCTTGATGAAACCCATGGTCTGACGGCAATTGAACCAGACTACGGTGGTTGGGATTTATCCGGTTGGATGCAAGGTAAACGAACGTCGCCCGGCACAAATGTCTCGGTAAGCAGTTTTGCAATTCAAGCTTTAGCAAGTGATCAATCCCAGCCAGCCAACGATGCTAGAGAGAAATTGTTTCGTTGGGCACGGCGAATTCAGAACAGCGACGGCGGTTTTCACTTTCATCCCAAAAAGGATCATGAAGGCAATAAAGCGGGATGGGCTGACAAGAGATTCAGTGCACCGAGAAGTTATGGAACGGCAACAGCTGACGGAATTCGAATCTTGAAATCGTTAGCGAAGGCAACGGCAAAGCCTTCGCTTGAACATAAAAATGCATTAGACGCCGGTTTCGTTTCCGCAGTGAGGTGGATCGAGCAAAAACCGTTTCGCTTATCGGTCCCTGGATTTGGAGAGAGTGATGATGACAGCTGGAAAAACGGGCTGTTTTACTACTATTCAATGAGTCTTGCGTTGGAGATGGATTTGTTTTCCGATCGCTTTAAAAAACAATCCAAATTGCTCGCGGACTTTCTGACCAAAGACCAGCAATCGGATGGCTCATGGTCCAATCGATCCACCCGAATGCGGGAGGATGATCCGATAATTGCGACCTGCTTTGCGATCGTTGCGTTGTGCAAGCTCAAGAGCGATTCGCGATCAAACACATGGCCGAAGAACTGACGAAGCAAGCAGGAACCTGAGTAAAACCGGTCGTTTCTTCGCGACTATTTGGCCATGTGATTTATTTTTTTCATTTGGGCGTTAACATATTTCAGCGAATTGATTTCCCGATGAACTTTTAAGACAAGGATCGTTAGATGAAAATACTCATGATGGGAACTGGACCGTTTGCCGTTCCAACGTTTGAAGCACTCGTTCAGTCGGAACATGAAGTTTGCGGGCTGATCACGCGGCCACCGGCCGGTTCACATCGCGGCAAACGCAAAGACATCAATCCAATGCGGGAATCCGCAGAGAAATTGGGTCTGCCCATTTATGACCCGCAATCCGTTAACGATGCGGAATTTGCCGAAACGCTTGCCGCATTCAACGCCGAGCTATTTGTCGTATGTGACTACGGACAGATTCTGTCGCGAGAGGTTTTGTCATTGGCAAAGCTTGGCGGTATTAATCTGCATGGATCTCTGCTACCGAAATATCGTGGAGCTGCTCCCATCAACTGGGCGATTTTCAACGGTGACAAAGAGACGGGAAACAGTGTCATCTTGATGACGCCGCGACTGGATGGTGGTCCGATCATCAAAACAGTTACGCTGCCGATCGAAAAATCAGACACTGCGATTACGATTGAAGAAAAACTGTCACTGGCCGGCGTGGAAGCGGTTTTAGAGAGTATTGCGATGCTCGAAAGTTGGGATGGAGAAGCAGAGATCGGCAAAAAACAGTTGAAGGCAGAGGTTACCAAGGCACCACGTTTGAAAAAAAACGACGGTGACGTTGATTGGAACCGAACGGCGGAGCAAATCTTTAATCAGGTGCGCGCTTTTCAACCGTGGCCGGCAACCTATTCAAATTTGATTCGCGGTGAGCAAGCGGCGACGCGGTTGATCTTTTCCGAAGTTGATTTTCTTAAGGCGGACATCGATTCGACCGAATCGAACGGATCGGTTGTATTCGTCGATAAAACCAGGTTGATCGTGCAGGCTGCCGGTTCGCAGTTGGATCTTTTAAAAGTCCAACCGGCAGGCAAAAAAGCGATGCCAATTGCCGATTTTCTCAGAGGTAACCCGGTGAAAAAAGGCGATCGATTTGAATCAGAGTTTAATTCGGTTGATCCAGGTTGATCTTCAAGCCTTTCGACACACGGAATCGGAAGAAACGTCCTTTGTAAGCTATCCTTCTTAAGTGCAAATTCTTGGGTCGAAAAAAATCGTATCCCAATTGCCATTTCGGTCGCGCCATTTGCAAGGAAACTTCATCGTGATTCAATCCGCATTTAACGCATCGTATGCCGGGATCGCACAGAACTTGCAAGGCCTAAACGCGGCAGCTCAAACGATCGCTAATCCCAGTACGTCGACCGACGTCAACGCCGTGATGCAATTAAAAGCGGCTGAACATGGCGTGAAAGTCAATGCTGCCGTCGCCGCCGCAGTTTATGAAACGTCGGATTACCTGCTGGATATTCTGGTTTAAGATTTCGTTTCTTGAATTTGAGAAGCGGTCGCTTTCCGATGGCTTGCCGTTCCATCTTTTTTTTGTTCGATCTATTCCTGTTCAAGATTTTTGATTCGTGGAATGACATAAAATTGAATTAGCCGGGGATCGCAATTCGGAGCCCCCTCCTTCAAGCCGTCCACCGACGTGATTCTTACGGGTTGTTTGTCGTCGGGTTTCGAATCCCAATAGGTACCGTTTATCCAAAGAAACGGCTGGTCGGCAACAAGTTCTTCAAGGTATCGCCCGCCTTTATTACGCCCATTATTGATTAAGTTTTGTGTGGGTCCGTTTGGTTTGATGTATTGGCCAGGTAATCCATTTGGTGCGTAGCAGAACGGTGTCTCATTCATTGGATTGTCTGGGATGTGGTCAAGATAAACTCCGACCAGTTGCTGAAGCGAATCGGGGTATTCGCCGTTGTGGTCTTTTTGCCATGCTACGATCGCTAAACCGATCCGCAGAATACGTTGCTCTCTGATATCTCCATGAAAAAACGGAACTGATTCTGCGAAATCGAAATCGGGATATTCCTCGACGATTGAACGATACAACGGCGGCAAAGAAGACCGAGTTCGCTCGAGTGATTCCATCTGTTTCTCAGATCGCTCGAAGCTCTTCCTGAGTTCATCTATGTATTGAATCGCATGAATCGCAGCAAAATTTCTTGCCCGACTTTCGCGAGATCGTTCCCAAAAGAAAAATTCATCAAATGATGAGCGTTGTTGCCTTGGGGCACGATCTGGTCGGGGATATCGCGCACTGCGTTCCACGCTGAAGTACTTCGCAGCAACCCAATACCGATAACGCTCAAGATGTTCCTCATACTTAAACGCCTCGATCAATTGCCTTAGATCGTCGGTCGTCGTGCGCCGGTCCTGAGCCAATCGAATTGCGCCATCAAAGGAGGGGTCAGAAAACCGCAATGAACGTGGCCATGTTTCTAATATCTTCATCTTCAATGTGTAAACGCGGTCAGACATTCCACCCTTAGGAATCAAGGCTCCATTCAAAATCGCATCAACGCGACTGTATCGGCGAAGGTCTGTCTCGTGTGGTCGAGTGTGGGTCAGAAGTATTTCTCCGCCCTCATACTCGTCCAAGACTCTCTCGATGAGATCATACGAGTATTCGGTAAGCTCCCGATCGTCGATGACTTTTTGAAGATCGTGAAGCATTTCCCAGCTGACGCCCTTGCCGTGTGGAAATGTTATGGCTCTTTCGTGATCAGACACCCATGGAATTTCAACAAGTCGATTGATTGGAAATTGCACGACCGAAATCGCAGCCGCCAACCAAAGGAATGGAACCAGCACATTGCGCATAGGTTGCGAATACAACCATTTTCTTCGCAGAATAAACGTCGTAACGAATGGCAATCCAATGAGAAAGACCCAATTTGGCCAAAATTGATTGACGTAATCGGTCAAATAGTCGTGAAGAAGGAACGCATTCCACAATGTTAAAAACGTGAGCGCAATTGCAACGATGTACGATCGAAAAAATATCGAGAACATCTGTCCCACAGCGAGGCCAATGAGCATCGATTCGGTGAAATAGAAAATCCGTCGCGAAAACTCACTTGCATATGAATCAATGACGAGACCTGTTGCCAAGCAAATAAAAACCGGCACGATCAACTGGCTCAACCAGATCAGGGACGGGCGATAGTTCGGTTGCACAAGCATCATGCGTGCTGATTGAACTCCGTTGAAAATTCCGGCCCCCAAAATTCCGACGCTGAATGCCAAACAGAGTGCCGATCTCGAAAACAGCGTTGATGAATTGTAAGGTCGATCAGCAATTAGATCCGCAGCGAGCTCCTTTAGGAAAAAACAAAAGGGCAAAAGAGCAATAACGAAAACCCAAAGCCCAGTTCGTCGCTGCAGCCAAACAAGCCTCCACAGCGGGGAAATGAGGGGCCGTGACGAACCCGATTGGATCGCTCGCTTTGGAAGGAAGAGCCAGTTTGGAACCCAGTTCGACGGAACCGTGTCGTGGGTCCATGTTCGGGACTTCAGGGCGATCAACACAATCAATATCACAATCGAAGCTGACTTGAATCCGTATTCAAGGCTCCAAAATAGAGTATCACCTGTCGTGCTTACGTCAAACCAAAGTGCTAGGCTTGAAGGCACCGACGTGATCGCAAACCCAAGTGCTGATTTTCCAATCGCGGCAATGACTTTCTTACTGGTCATCGAAAAGTAAATGCCGAACAGGTAAAGATTAGTCGTTGCCGCAATTGAGAAGAGCCCATCATGCAGGGTTGAATCCTTGAAGTCATTCGCAGCAAGCCACAAGCTGATTGGCCAAAGCACGACCGCCGAAAGAAAGCTAAAACTCGCGGCAGCTAGTATCTTGGTAGCCACGATCCGACGCGATGAAAACGGCATCGATCTCAAAAACGAAAATGACTGGTATTCATGTTCGATAGAAAAAATCGCTGCTGCGGTTGATAGCGTCACAAGTATGGGCGTCACTTGTGCGATCCCAACCTGCAATTGTTGAAAAGTATCTAAAAACGGGCCAAACCACTCAATCGCTTCGAAGAACAAAATGACACCCAGACAGGAGGCGACTAAAGCTGTCGCGTAAACTCCAATGAGCCGAAGTTCTTTCCAAAACAAGGCTCGTCGTGCGACACTGGAGTTCGGCTCCTCTGCTCCTGAACCAGATTGGCTAATTATGAGGTTGCTCATTTGATCGACGTATTGGTGGATAGGATTCAAAGAGAAATATTCGAGAACTTGCTCGGTATCAGCTTTGTGAAATTAACGTTTCAATGAGGGCTTGCCTGACGGCTCAACTGCTAGGAAGAGTTTCCTCCGTCGAATTGGCGGCTTCGGAATTTTCCCTTGCGTCAAATTCCCGATCTCTGTTTGGGAATCCAGACTCGTTTTCAGAAAGGTAACCGACAAAAATTTCCTCCAACGTTGGTCGTTTGACCGAGCAATGTTCGACAAACTCTTGCGATTCGATTTGCGAAATGGCATCGTCGCCAACGTCCTTGGCAAGGACTCTCCATTGTCGTCCACGCTTTTCGGAGTGAATGATCTCTCCAGGTAGTTTCGGTAAGGGGACGCCGGCTTCAGAGACGGCGATCGAAAGCTCGGAGATGTTTTCCTTCAGCTCATTCAGGCTTTCGGTAAATAAAAGATTGCCGTCTTTCATCAAGGCGACATAATCAGCGACCCGTTCGACTTCGTTGAGTTGATGACTTGAGAGGAATACGGTTTTCCCAGTGGCTGCCCGGTCGACCATGCTTTCCATAAACTCACGGCGAACCATCGGATCGAGACCTGATGTCGGTTCGTCCAAGATCAGGATTTCCGGATCATGTCAAGTTGCAACCGCCAACGCGACTTTGGCTTTCATCCCTTTTGATAATTCGGAGATCTTGTTGGTCATCGGGATTTTGAACTGTTCGATTTGGCGTCGGTATTCATCGAAGAACTGGCCGCCCCTAACACCGGCGACAAACCAACCGACTTCGTCAACTCGCATCCAGTCGTAAAAACTGGGTTGTTCGGCGACGTACCCGATGCGCGAACGAATTTCGACGTCATTCTTTTGACTATCGAGTCCCAGAACTGAAACGTGTCCTTTGTCTGGCTTGACGAACCCGAGCATCGTTTTGATGGACGTCGTTTTTCCGGCACCATTGTCACCCAGCAACGCAAAGACGACGCCTTTGGGAACCGAATAGGAAACGTCATTGAGTGCAACCTTGCCTCGATACTTTTTTGTAACATTTTTAAATTGAATGACCGATTCCATTATTCACTCTCCCCATTCGCAGGCTTTGTGGAATTGACTCTCTCAAGCTCTTCATCCACGAGAGACTTGAGTTCTGGGAAATCGAGGCGGCTTTGCTTGGCCTCGCGAAAGACCTCGCGTATTCGCTGACGAAGCAAGGTGACCCGTTCCTTGCGACATTTGGCGGTGGCCGATTTTTTAACGATCAGCCCGGTTCCCCGAACCGAATCCAGGACGTTTGCCGATTGCAGTTGTTGGTAAGCACGTGCCACGGTGTTTGGATTGATGGTCAAATCCCGAGCCAGTTCACGAACGCTGGGAACCAGCTCCCCTTCCCGGATGGTGCCGTTGGCAACCGCGTACTTGATTTGCCGCACAACCTGATCGTAGATCGCCAGGCCGTTACTCGCGTCAATGTTGATGAGCATAACGTCCTCTGTACTAGTTAGGTAGTACGGTAGGCGATCGGCGAGCTGCAGTCAACTGTTTTTTTGAAGAAGGGTGAGAATTGCGATCTTGCCTGAAAACTCGTATACTCCGAAACATCGAATAACTGCCGGGTTAAGCTATTTTTTTCGGATATCGCGTGAATCAATTTTTTTTACGAAGTCACCTCCTTGTATTGGTGCTCGGTTTTATCGGCTGCGGTGACGAAGCTCAGAATCGAGAGCGTTTTTTACTTCGGATTATCGAGGATGGAACCGCTCTGAAAAAAAATGCGATTGAGGAATCCAATGGCGTGGTTGAAGATGTCACCGTGACGCGAGATGGCGACCAAGACGGCGTCGTATTCGAGTGCACTTATGCCAAGGGCTATAAGGTGGACAAAAGTCAGATGACGGATGAAAATTTGCGAAGTTTGGCGAAGGCAAAATTCAAGTCATCAGCGCAGACGTTAAAGGCTTTGAAGATGGGGATCTACTACAAGATGGTCTATAAATCCCACGCCGGCAAAATATTGGGCGAAACAAAGATCACCAACGAAGACTTCGAGTAGTCGGACTACTTTGGTGTTGACCGTTTAGGCTGCTAGAATTTTTTATTCAACGATGTTCCTGCTACCTTTTGGTTGGGGCGAATTTGCAACGAAATCTATCTTCGTTTCGGACGGACCATGAAAATTTTCTTTGCGTGCTGCGTTAACATCGACTTCTGATAAACTACGGGGACTCACAACTTTAGTCAGTTTGAAAAATGAATAATCTCACTTTCCAGAAAACAGTGCTTTGTCTTGCGGTTGCGATTTGTTTTGCAACGCTTTCCGCCCAAAACGTGAGAGCAGAAGATCCGAAACCGATTTCTGCCATGAGTTTCAATATTCGTTTTGGAACGGCAAACGACGGCGACAATCATTGGAAATTTAGAAAAGAATTGGTGGTCAAAACGATTAAGGATTTCTCGCCTGATTTGTTGGGTACTCAGGAAACGTTGGAATTTCAGGCCGATTATCTGCAAGACAATTTGCCGGACTATTCATCAATTGGTTGGTCGCGGGACTCGAATCCGAAACGGGGCGAACAGTGCACAATCTATTACAAGACTGCTCGTTTTGAAAAAGTCGCGGCGGGGCAATTTTGGTTGAGCGAGACTCCGGACAAAGTTGCCAGCAAAAGTTGGGACACCTCGCTTCCACGAATCGCAACGTGGATTCGATTGAAAGACAAGTTAAATGGCGGCAAAGAGTTTTTGTTTTTAAACACTCATTTTGATCATCGTGGAAAAGTTGCCAGAAAAGAATCGGCGAAACTGATCGCTAAAAAATTTGGCGAATTTAAATTGCCTGGGATCATTACCGGCGATTTCAATTGTGCGGAAAAATCTGAACCTTATAACTCGATCGTTGGTCTGGATTCGGTGAAGTTATTTGATACGTATCGGGACATCCATAAAAAAGCATCCAAATCCGACGGAACATTCGGAGGGTTTCGTGGAAACGAA